>JAPULD010000312.1 GCA_027295365.1 Planctomycetota bacterium | reverse complement strand
GGCTTCGCTGACGTCAATGCTGGCCGAGGCGGAATCCATGCTGGGGCTGCCTGATCCGAAACCCGCGCCGGGAAATGGCGGGGCGTTCGACAAGTTCCTGGCCATCTACAACAACCTGCGAAGCGGGGACTCCTCGACCGTCGATACTTCGGCTTGAAGCTGAAGTCATCATTGAAGCGGCCCCCCGATCCGAACGAAAGCGAACATGAACACACGAAGATCAATGCTGTTCTCCTCAATCGTCGTCATGACCCTGTCCGGATGTGCCTTTCATCGAACGCATCACGTAAACAAGGGATCAAGGTCGGTTCCAGGTTCCCATGATCGCGCCGTCCCCCCCGCGCCGCCTTCGGAAGCTCCGCAAGGCAAACCACCCGCCCACGCCAAGGCTCACGGGCTTCGCCGGCAATGGAATTATTTCTACTATCCCTCGCATGAGGTGTATTACGCTCCCGTTCGCGAACTCTACTTCTGGATCGAAGGCGATGGCTGGGCGGTCGGCGTCGAACTGCCCGATCGCTACATCCTTCTGGTCGAGGATGGCGTCTACCTCGAACTGGATACGGACCGGCCCGACGATCATCACGAGATGGTGAAGAAGAAGCATAAGCCCAAGAAACGGGAAAAAGGCCGGGGGCGAGGCTGAGTTTGGAGCATCCGCCCGGAGCTTGTGATGGGGATTCCCCATCACCCCCACGAGGTCGCCCATGGGATGCGCACCTTGGCGGCCTTGAACCCTTCCCTCACATCCAGCACCGTGCCATCCGGGACATCAACGCATTATGGTGTCAAGAGCGTATCCCCGTTCATCGCTGAACTAACATTTGCCTTCACTCAGATCCGGTATGTGGAACACATCGGTGCGCAGACCTTGACCATGAAACTCTCCCTCGGTTGATGGGGCATCATATTCAAGATGATGAAGTATTTCAGTGGCCTATCATCGACTAGACTTGAACGGACAGCCATGAATCGAAATGCTTTAATTCTCATCATCAGCCTGGGTGGACTCGTGCTCACAACGGGTTGTGAAACGCCCGAGCCTCCCAAGGTCGAATCGGTCACCACGTCCACTTCGCAACCGATCGAAGCGAAAGCCTTGCAACGAGCTCAGATCAACACGATGTACGAACGCTATCGCCAGGAGGCGTTTGCCGACGTTCAAGACGTTCATGTGGATGAGTTGATGGCTTTGGATCTGAAGCAACCCATTCTCTTCGTCGATTGCCGCGAGGACTACGAGAAGGCAATTTCAATGATCGAAGGCGCGGTTTCGAAAGCGGATTTCGAGGCCGATTCGGATCGCTACCGTGAGTATTTTGTCGTGGCCTACTGCACGATCGGATATCGCAGCGGGATATACGCAAAGACGCTTCAGGAACAAGGATTTCAGACGCGTAATCTCATCGGGGGCGTGCTCGCCTGGGCGCACCATGGGCAGCCCTTTGTGGATGCCGATGGGAATTCCACTCGGCGCGTCCACGTGTATGGCGAGGAATGGGATCTCCTGCCCCCGACGTACGAAAGTGTCTACGAAGGGAAATCGTCTCCATGATGAGCGTCGTGTGGGCCACGAAACAATACTGGGTGTGGCTGGTCGCCATCTCGCTGTTCTGCCTGTTGCTCGAACGATTCTGGCCCTGGCGCAAGAAGCAGCAACTGTTCCGCGTCCAATTGGGGCAAGACCTCATCTGGCTCTTCATCAATGGGCACTATGTAGGCATAAGCGTTGCGTTCGTGGGTAACTATTTTCTGACGCAAGTCTTTCCCGCTTTGGGTGAGGCACAAGAAGTCAATCTGATCAACGCACAACCCCTGTGGCTGCAGTTCATCGTTTTCCTGATGTTCAAGGATCTTCTGGAATGGTGCGTGCACAATCTGTTGCATCGCGTCCCGTTCCTCTGGCAGTTTCACAAACTGCATCACAGTATCGAGGAGCTCGACTGGATCGGCAACTTTCGGTTCCACTGGATGGAAGTCGTCATCTACAAGAGCATTACCTACTTCCCGTTGATCGTGCTGGGCGTCAATGGCGATGTCATCCTCTGGATCGCCATCGTCACCACCCTGATCGGCGACCTGAATCATTCCAATCTCAACATCACCTGGGGCCCCCTGCGCTATCTGATCAACTCCCCCCGAATGCATGTCTGGCATCATATGTACGCGTTGCCTGAAGATCGCCAGAAAGGCGTGAATTTCGGGATCGGCCTCAGTCTCTGGGACTGGTTGTTTGGCACCGCCTACTGGCCTTCCCGGGATGCGGTGCCGGATCAACAGCCCGACAAGCTGGGTTTTCCCGACATGGATAAATACCCCCAGACCTTCATCGGGCGATTCCTTTACCCGATCCCGCTGCCCAAATGGTTGACACGAGTGAAGCCTGATTTGGACGCGATGCACGAGAAGGAAGAGTAGGACAACCGAGGCACGTCGAAATTTCTCCCTTTAGTCTTTAATCTCCATGAACGATACGTACCCCTATTACCTTGCCAACACGCCGGTGTACGCGAATGCCGACCTCGATGTGATCAACAAGTTCACTCAGGAAGTGGCGTGCTGCGTCGGGGTGGCGGGGGCTGACGTCGTCGATGAAGCGATTTGCAAAGCGGTTGAGGCGTTCGAGATATTGAGACGTTGGCCCACGTACAGACGTCGGGACGTCCTCGAACAATTGATGCATGGCATTGAGACTCGTCACGAGGAGTTGGCCAAGGTCCTGGTGGTCGAAGTGGGCAAGCCCATCGCGATGGCCAGGGGGGAAGTGGATCGCTGTCTGGATACGATTCGCAACGCCATGGAGGAATCCACCCGCGTATATGGCGAGTGGATGCCCCTGGACGTCACGCCTCGGGGCGAGGGGTATCAGGCGATCTGGAAACGGGTTCCGATCGGACCTTGCAGTTTCATCGTACCCTTCAACTTCCCGCTCAATCTCATGACCCACAAGATCTGCCCGGCTCTCGCGGTCGGGTGTTCATTCGTGCTCAAGCCCGATCCCCGGACGCCGGTGAGTGCGCTGATCGTGGGTGAGATACTCAGCGAAACTGATTTGCCTCCCGGGGCGTTCAGCATCTTGCCCGTGCTCGAGGATGGACTGGCGATGTTCAGCGAGGATGATCGTTTTAAATTGCTGTCGTTCACCGGTTCGCCCCAGGTGGGGTGGAAACTCAAGACAAAGGCTGGACGCAAGAAAGTCGCGTTGGAGTTGGGGGGGAATGCGGCGTGCATCGTCGATCACGATGCGGATCTTGAATTCGCAGCCCAGCGAATAGTCGCCGGGGCGTATGGACTCTCGGGTCAGAGCTGCATCAGCGTGCAACGAATACTCGCCCATCGACAGGTACACGACGAATTGCTCACGCTGATCGAAGTAAAGGCAAATGCCTTGAATTCTGGCGATCCGATGCTGGCCGATACGAACCTTGGGCCCATGATCAGCGAGGCCGATGCGAAACGCGTGGAGTCATGGGTGGATGAAGCGGTTGCACGAGGTGCGCACGTCTTGTGTGGTGGCGCGCGAGAGGGCCTGTTCTATCAGCCCACGTTGTTGGCGAACGTGCCCCATGATGCCGAGGTCTCGTGCCGAGAAGTCTTTGGACCCGTGGCGATGATCGAGCCCTTTGACGAGTTCGAGGATGCTTTACGAATTGCCAACGACAGCGAGTTTGGCCTGCAAGTGGGGGTCTTCACCAACGACCTGAACAAGGCCTATCTCGCGTTTGAAGAACTGGAAGTGGGGGGCGTGATCATCAACGACATCCCCTCCATGCGGGTCGATGCCATGCCTTATGGCGGCGTCAAGGCCTCGGGCCTGGGTCGCGAAGGCGTCCGGTTTGCCATCGAGGACATGACCGAGCGCAGGCTGATGGTGCTGAATCAAGCCGGAATGCCAAAGCAATGATCGTACTTGAAACGCCACGGTTGAAGCTACGCACTTTGACGCTCGACGATGTGGACAACGTCCTGGGCATCTTCAGTGATCCGATCGCCACTAAATATTACCCGTCCACCCTCGATCGGTCCCAGGTCATTAAGCGATTGCAACGGAGCCTCGATCGCTATCAGGCGGATGGGTATAGTTTTTGGGCTTGCATCCGCCAGAGCGATGGCGAGTACCTGGGCAATTGTGGCCTGCTCAAACAGGAAGTGGAGGGCCGGAACTACGTCGAGGTGGGGTATCAATTTTTGCGAAGGCACTGGGGGCAGGGGTACGCCAGCGAAGCCGCCATTGCCTGTCGGGATCATGCCTTCGAGACGCTGGAGGTGGACGAGGTGATCTCGTTGATCGTGGAGGCCAACGAGCCTTCCATCCGCGTCGCGCAGCGCAATGGCATGACCTTGAGCTTTCAGACGCGTATATGGGACTCTGATCTGGGGGTGTACAAGATCACCCGGAGCGAATGGGAATCGCTCAAAAATGGGTGAGTCTGCTATCCTGCTCATATGACACCCTCCGGGTCCACGACCGAGACACCATTGCACCAGCGCATCACCGAAGTGACGCAACGATATTGGGGATTCAATACCCTGCGCCCCCTTCAGGCCGAGGCGATCCAGGCTGGGCTTGAGCATCGTGATTCGCTGGTGGTCATGCCCACGGGGGGGGGCAAGTCGTTGTGCTATCAGGTGCCGCCCATCGTGGCGGACCGAATCGACATCGTGATTTCGCCCCTCATTTCGCTGATGAAGGACCAGGTGGATGGATTGCGCAGCAACGGATACCCGGCCGCGGCCTTGCATAGTGGTCTCAGTGGAGATGAACGGGTCGCGGTCCTCAATGGTCTGAAGCGAGAGGAATTCTGCCTGCTGTTCGTCTCACCCGAGCGATTGATCGGAGGCGGTTTTCTCGAAGTCGTCCAGCACATGAACGTGAAGGCCTTTGCCATCGACGAGGCGCATTGCATCAGTCATTGGGGGCATGATTTCAGGCCCGAGTATCGCCAGATGGCGCAACTCAAGAACCGGTTTCCGGGGGCCAGTGTTCATGCGTTCACCGCCACCGCGACGCCTCGGGTGCAACTGGACATCGTCCAGCAGCTGGGGCTGATCAATCCCAACGTCCTGGTGGGCCGGTTCGATCGCCCCAACCTCACGTTCCGGATCGAACCCCGGGTCGATCTGCATGCCCAGATCATCGAAGTGATACGCAGGCACCCCAAGGAAGCGTGCATCGTCTACTGCATCACCCGCAAGGACACTGAATCCATCGCGACGGTGCTCAAGGCCAATGGCATCAATGCGGCCCACTATCACGCGGGGCTCGGGCGCGATGAGCGTCGTCACACGCAAGAGGCTTTTGCTCAGGAAGAGCTGGACGTGGTGGTGGCCACCGTGGCCTTCGGCATGGGTATCGATCGCAGCAATGTGCGGTGCGTCATTCATGCCGCCATGCCAAAAACCGTCGAGCATTACCAACAGGAGACGGGGCGCGCCGGACGGGATGGCCTGGAAGCCGAATGCGTGCTGTTGTATTCCGCCGCGGACTATTTGCGATGGATGAGGCTCATCGAAAGGGGGGCGGAGGAGTCCCACGAGCCGGAGGAAATCATCAAGGCCCATATGGAACTCCTTGAGCACATCAATGGGCTGTGCACCACCCTGGCCTGTCGCCACAAGGCATTGAGCAACTATTTTGGCCAGGAATACCAACCCCCGGAAGCGGATCCCCCGAAATCAGATCCCCTGAAATCAAATTCTCCCGATTCCGGCATCCGGGGGTGTGGAGCTTGCGATGTGTGCCTCGACGAGATCGAGGCGATGCCCGATTCCAAGGTCATCGCCCAGAAGATCCTCTCCTGCGTCGCCAGGCTCGATCATTCGTTTGGTATCGGTTATGTCGTGCAGGTGCTTCGGGGCGCGAAGACGAAACAAGTGATCGATTGGAAGCACGATCAATTGAGCGTGCATGGCTTGCTCAAGGAGTTCGATGAGAAGGTGCTGACCAACCTGATCTACCAATTGATCAACCAGGGACTGCTGCATCGGACGAGTGACGATCGACCCGTCATCATGCTCAACGACGAATCGGTGGGCGTGCTCAAGGGCCGGGTCGAAGTGAAGTTCATCGAGCCGCGAGCCGTCGCGCCGGTGAAGACGAAGACCGAGGCGATTTCGTGGGAAGGCGTCGACAAGGGGCTTTTCGAGCATCTGCGCGAGTTGAGAAAGGCGATCGCCCACGAACGCGAAGTTCCGGCCTACGTCGTGTTTGGCGACAAGACCCTGCGTTCCATGGCGATGCTCAGGCCTGGCGACCTGCATGCTCTGAAACGCGTGCATGGCGTGGGGGAAAAGAAGCTGGCCGACCTTGGTCCCCGGTTCATCGAGTCCATTACCCGATATTGTGCCGCGAACGATCTTGAAGTGGACGAACCCGGGCCTCCTCCCAACGATGACATCATCCGCCCCAAGCCACAGCGCAAGACCAACCCTCAGCGGGGCATGGCGTTCGGCATGTTCGAGAAAGGGGCGTCGGTGACGCAGGTCGCGAACATGATCAGCCGCGCCGAAAGTACGACGCTGAAATACCTCGAACAATTCATCGAGGAGCGCAAGCCCGAGGATATCTCCGAGTGGGTCGATGATGGGCTGTATGCGAAAATCGCCGAGGCGTTCGATGAGGTGGGGATGAACCTGCTCAAGCCGATCCGTCAACGGGTGGGGGAGGATGTTTCCTACGAACACATCAAGCTGGTCGGGGCGCATATCCGCATGCGGAGCGAACAGGAATGACGTTACGCTTTCTTGGATTAGTTCGTCGTCATGCCCATCAAGACATCACGGCCCTTCTGCGTCAATACGATTGTCGGTTGATGCGAAGGGGGGCTCAGTTCCGTCTTGATGAGGACGAGTCGGTACAAGAGGACGGCCGGTCGGGGATCAGTGATCGTCTGGACGGGGCTACCTTGATCAGCCTGTGAGAGCATGGTTGCCGCTTCACTGATGATCGACGATGAAGATGGCAATCGATGCAGGACGATGCCGAAGGCGCTGAAGAGGTTGGCCGGTCCACCAATCAAAAACACGGCTGAACCTGAGACGGTATGCCGGGGGCTGAAGTACGAGAAACTGGGCGATACCATTGCCAACTGTGTGAGCATCATTTCAGTATCGGAAAGATTCCGCAGTCCTTCCAGCGGATCGACACTTCTCCAGGCCGACCAGCATGATGCGAGAAAAATCGTGCCGGTGATCACCGGGGCCGGCCATTGATATCCCCAGACGAATGAAACGTAATACCACATCAGTAAATACAGCACGCCAAACGTGATCAGGCAGAACAAGGCCCCCATGCAGAGATCGACAAGGGCCTCGAACCACAACTCACGGTTGCGGGAGACGACCAGTTGTCCGATTCGTCGCTCGACCTCCATCGTGAATCCCCCCTTGGTATATTTATGGAAGCTGAAGGGCGTATTGGATTATATTACCCAGCAGATCGCACGCCGACCGATGAGTGTATCCACTGACGCCCCATATGGGCTGATTGAGCAGTGCGTTGGAGAAATCTTCACGGCTGAACAACACACGAGGTTGATCCTCCACGAGCAGGCATCGCAAACGAGGGGTGGTCTCCCGGGCTCCGAAGGCTTCGAGCAATGAATAGGGGCGATAGCCGATGCGGGTCAGGACGGGGGCGGGCTCAAGGTCTTCGCCAGTCACGATTGAAGTGCGCAGGGTTGATTGAATGGCGCCTCCAAAGAGCGTCGTGGCCATTGTTTCCGAGGACAGCGTGAATTCACCCATCCCGCCCGTCGTCTCGAAAAGGATGACGCCTCCATGCTCGACGTAGCGTTTGATCGCGTTCTGTTCGTTGGGGTTGAAATCATGCCGATCCACGCCACTCACAAAGACCAGATTGGGCCGGGGCGTGATCGCGTCGATCTTCGACAGGGAATGCTCGACGATTGTGATGTCAAGCTGTCGTTGCTCCGCAAGATGAAAAGCGAGACTTTCCAAAGCCTGTGGCTCGGCGTTCCAGTTGTCTTCATGCATTGCATGCACGATGGTGGCTTTGGCGTTGGTGGTCGTTTCACCGGAATGATGCTTGGTATGCCGTGCAAGTCGAGGCCGCTGTCGATCCATCTCCGAGGCATAGAAATAGAGGTTCGCCAAGGTCTGGTAGTGGGATTCCTTTTTCATGTCTCGCCCCTGGAGCGTGCGGGGCAGATCCCCCTTGGGCGAAAGGATGATCAACTCGCGCACCCCATTGGAAAGACCTCGCAGGGAAGGGCGTTGACGTCTGATGGGCGTATGGATGGTGTACGCCCAATGATCGTGAGGCAGGTCGCGCCATTCGTATCGGGGATACATCATTCGCCCCATCTGCTCGATGCTGCGCGTGAACTGCTTAGAATTCGTCTCGTTCATCGCGAGCAGAAGTCCCCCTTGATCAAGATATCGTTTGATCTTGTCGGTGTTGGGTTGGTTGCTTCGAACCGGGGGAGCGGCATCAGGAGGCAACTCGCCAGAGGATCGCTTGTGCTGGTAGTCACGCATCTCACGGACGTAGGAACGCGTCGCTCGTTCGTTGGTCTTGAGCCAGGCGATCTCCTGGTGGGTGGCGACATAGAGAATCGGCGCATCCAGCCATTGCTCAGGCTCGTCGGCCAGCTCGACGATCTGCCAGTTGACGGGTTGCTCGGTATTCTTGCTGATAAAGTCAGTCAGGTTCGCCACGTCACGGGGGCGATTGTTCCAGGCCATCTCGGGCAATCGGAGTTTGTTGATCGCCACCGGAACTCGTCCCCGACTGAGAAACAACAGACTGAAGCCGAGATTGTCGGTACGCACGCTGCCTGCATGTGCTTTGCCCCCGACTTTCTTGTGGGCGATCATGGTCCGCGTCTTTGGATCCCACTTGCACAGGCGGTTGATGATCTCAGCGGAACCTTCGCGGAACCAGTCGTGTCCGCCAAAGTACTTGATCCCGCTCGCCAGCCCGACGCGTTCGATGCCATACATGTAATAGTAGAAGTAGGCGAACTTGCCCGGATTGGTCGAGGATGAAAAATTCTCGTCCAGCCACTTCATCCCGAGGTCGATCGATTTCTGATTGGGGGTGACTCGCTCCGAGACCCGCAGCGACTCCTCGGCGTGGAGATAGTCCTGTGTGATGAACAGCGTCGCGAGACCCGCGGCGGTCATCGATCCCGAATACATAGTGTCGGGCCGGTAATTCCACGAGCCGTTTTCGTGCTGGACCTCGATGAATTTTTCTTCAATCCGCTTCCAGACCGATTTGGGGATGCGGCCGCCTCTCTTGGCGGCTTCCCACAACGCCAGCGCGCCGAATTGGCGCAGTGAATTGTCCCAGTAGCTCTTTGAGAATTTAATGGAGTAATCCCAGCTCCCGGTGTCGGCGTTGAACGCTTCAAGCAGCCAGAGGACGTCCTTCTCGAGATTCGGGAGATACTTGTCGGGCAATCTCGCCCAGAGCGAGGCGCGAAGCGTGATGGCGTAGGTGCCGATCATCTCGAATTTTTCGAGGTACTCGATGGCGCCCCGCAAACGGGGGTCCTGATAGCTTTCACCTGCATGGATGAGCGCGAGGGCCGTCAGGGCGGTGTAGCCACCCACCTGGCGTTTGCTCGTGCCGCTGGGCCAGGTGCCGGGTTCCCAGAAATATTCCTCGTGTTTTCGTTCGTACAGTTCCTCGATGATCGCCTGGATGGCTTTCTGGACATGCTCATCGGTGATGTTCTCCGAGGTGATGAATGACTGGGCCGACAGAGGTCGCCCCGGGATCACCAGGAACAGAAGAAGAATCGTGAAGGCGTGAATCGATGGGCGGAAGAGTCGGAAGTGCATCATGAAGGGCTCAGTGCATCAGGTACATCACGCGGGGTGCGACACATTCATTACCATGCTTCTGATCGCGTCGGCATCCGTTAGGGGCGTGGCGGAAGCAGCTGTGGAGAAGAAGCGACTACTGAAGAAAGAGATTGAATGGGGGGGAGAGGCTGGTCCATCTCGCGGGTTCCCTTTCTGAGGTGTCCGGCGGGAGAAGAAACTGGCCGGTCTCCGTTTTGACGCATTTCATTCTATCAAGTTGCGTTCATCGACCTTGATTGGCGAAAAACGACGGGAATTGCCGTCTCGCCTACACTCAAGTCACTATGAGTGATTCTGAGAAGACTCCCTATCTCGAACCCTATCGGCAGGCGGTGGAGAAGTTTGGCCCCGGATTCGAGGCGACCCTCTGGGGGACGCAACGCGCGCAGGGGCTCCGATTCGACGTCATGATCGATCTGGCCGGCTTCGAGGAATGCACGATTCTCGATGCCGGGTGTGGCCTGGGTGATTTCGGGGCTCACCTGATCGAACGAGAGATCCCCTTTACACGCTACATCGGGCTCGACGCCATGACGCCCATGGTGGAGAAGGCGATCAAACGCTCGCTGCCACGCTGTGAATTCCAAGCTGCTGATTTCGTGATGACTCCCGAGGTGATGAAGCAAGCGGACCCTGATTACATCTGCTTCTCAGGCACGCTCAACACCATGGACGACGACATGGCCCGGGGATTGGTTCAGTCTGCGTTCGAAGCCTCGGCTCAAGGCGTGGTCTTCAATTTTCTCTCTGATCGACCTCACCCCAGATGGTTGGGAAAGGATCTCACCCCCGCGAGGCGTTTCGACGTGATCGCATGGCTTGACTGGTCGATGTCGTTGTCCAGCCGTGTGAGCTTCACCCAGGACTATCTCGAAGGCCATGATGCGACGATCATGATTTGGCATGATGGTGGAGCGTAAAGGCCGGGTCTGAACACGAAGCCGCCAATCAATGCTCGACACCGGCCTGGTATTCATCAAGCTCTGCTTGCATGATGGACCAGTCGTCATCGTCCATCGACGTCAACTCAAGCGCCGACGTTTGATATTCGATGGCTCGCGCCGACTGTCCGGTTCGATGGCAGGCGAGGGCGAGGGTTCGCAGGTGTCTCACCTTATCATGCGCCGACAGGACGCACGCGCGCTCGGCATATTCCAATGCCGCCTGCGGAATCCGAAGATCTTCGGGCTC
>JAPULD010000311.1 GCA_027295365.1 Planctomycetota bacterium | reverse complement strand
TGGATTCCGTCTGTCGTCTGCTGTACGGCTGGGGGGACATCGTCAAGAACAGAAAGAATTTCTTCAAGGAACTCAACCGTCAGATCAAGGCCATGGACAAGCGGATGGAGCCTTTGCTCCGCCAACTTTGCACCGATCATTATCTGAATTCACATGGCAAGACGGACAAGAAATACCAGCTCACGTCCAACAATCTCAATCTCACATCCGCCGCCTGGGAGGCGAACAAGAAAGCCTTCGAAAAGGATGGCTGGAAGCGGTACTCGACGGGCATCGCAAAGGTCCTGAAGACGTGGGAGAAGATCAATGGGGACTGGGAAGCCGACAACGCCGACATTCTCAGGCAAGGCACGTGGCGGGCCCGGCACAACCAATTGAAGAAGAAGTTCGAAGTCCTGAGCACCGCGACGGACAAGGGTTTCAACCACCCGGGTTTTTCCAAGTACCACGATGACATGATGGTTCAATTGGAGAAAATATATTCGAAATTCAAGAAGGTCTGTGATCGCGTGAACCTGGCCAAGCAGTCCGACGGCTGGGTGCCCAAGAACCTCAATTCGATTCCCTTCTCGGAACGGGCCTGGAAGTCCATGAAGGAGGATGCAAAAAAACACCTCTGGGACGACAAGAGCCCCGACATTCGAAAGTCCTTCGCGGCGTATGAGAAGGCTCGGCCCATGTGGAACGAGCAGGTCCATTCAACGGATGCGGAGAAACGGAAGAAGGCCAAGGAAGCCTCTGACAAGGCACTGGGCAAGCTCGTGCTCGAGTTCGGCAAGTTTCACCCGAAGGAAAAGAAAACAAAGAAGGACCATTCTGGCATGATCGCCTATAAGACGAAGATGCTCGAAAAGGCGGGCGATCTCACGATCTTGCTCGACGACGATCTTGCCTTGATCGGCATCTGATCTCAGCTCGATCCTGCGCATAAGAAAGGCTGCGGAGATCCGCAGCCTTTTTCATGTCTATTGAAATGCTTCGAACTTCGACCTAGAGGTCGGCCAACAGCGCGGCGAGTTCGTGATCCATTTCCTCGTCATCGTCTTCGTCGTCAGCGTCATCGGAATCCTCGTCATCGTCGTCGTCGCTGTCCAGACTCGCCAGCAGGGCGTCGAGCTCGTCGTCGCCCCCGTCGTCCGAGTCGTCAGCGAGATCATCCGAATCATCATCGTCGTCGGCATCTGGTTCGGGCTCCGCGGCGGCGGCTTCCTCCGCCACGGCCGCATCCTCCGCCGCGACGTGTTCCCGGGGAGCCCAGGGACCGGCAAGATCTCCCTCGCCCAGCGAAGTCCAACTGCCAAGTCGTACCTCGGGCTGCCCCTTGATCGCGAGTAGGGGCATGATGCTTTGCAAGGTCACCTGCTCGGCGAGCTTCATCGGCAACATCCGATCAGTACAAGGCAACGCGATCTGGTCGCCATCGGCATCGTTGAAGTAATGAAACGGCATTTCACCAAGACTCATCACCTTGCTGAGATTCATGCCCTTCAGGCCGCCCGCCTTGGCATAGTTCAAGCCCAACAGAAGCGCAACCAGCATGGCCGGGTTGCCCCAGAGCAGGCTACGCAATCCGTCTTTGGCGTTGAACTCCTCGAACTCAAACGGATCGATCGGATCGCTTTTCTTGCCGTACGGATTTCGGACCATGAAACGTGGCGCCACGAGGGCAAGATACGATGCCTCGGGCATCGCCTTGAGTGCATCCCATGAATCGGCCACGAGCGGATGCACATCTTCGGGTTTGAGTTTCTTGAGAGCCTCGTTTCCGATCGAGGCGATGAAGGAAGTCTTGGTCTGGGCGACGATCTGGGCGATCCGGCCCAACAGTTCCGCATGGGGTGGCGTCTGTTCAAACGTGTAGCACCCTGCGACCACGCTGAAGGCGCCCTGTTGAGCGTCCATGGTCGGTTGCTCGACGAGCAATTGGTACAAGCCGGTTTCCGTCAGGTCATCCGCGCCGCTCAAGTCCGCCGCGATCTCCTCCGCCGTGATGTCATAGAGAATGATCTGAAGATCGACGCCCGTCTCCAGGCTTCGGGCCAGCAGATCGACGGAGCGCCACATCGCTTCGAGGGTTCGAAAATCCGGATCGTGAAGAATCGATCGCATCAATCCCGAAAGCGACTCATCGACCGAAGCGACCATCTCGTCCTGGGCGGGGTCCTTCGAGGGCACTACGAAAGGCGCCACGACGCGTTTGAGCAGTTCTTCGACGGAATGCCCCCCCGCATTCGTCGAAGCCGCCTGCCCCATCAGCTTCGAGAAATCGCTGAGCTTGCCCGAAGGCATGTCCGTCCCCTTGGATTTCGCCTTCAGCTTCGTTCGCTTGGTCAGTGATTTATCGCCCAGCCATTCCTGGATCTCACTCGCCGCGGATTCAAACGTGGAACTGTTGTTGAGTCGGGATCGCAGCCCTGATAGCTCCTCGAAGATTTCGATGTTGTCGTAGAGTTCATCGGGATGAAAATCGTCAAGGCTGGCGATCGACACTTCGGCCGTCCCCCCGTTGTTCCCCAATGGAATATCGAGTTTGATGCCCAGACGCTGGATGACGTCGTCGATGGTGTCGAATTCGACTTTCAGGCCTTTTCGCTTGGCCAGGTCGGCACCGGTCTCGAGTTCACCCTTGTTCGCCCGACCCGAGAAATCACCCAACAAGGCGATGCGAAAACGACCCCCCGGCTTGACCTCGCCGAGGGACTTGCCGAGCTTCCCGAAGTTCATTTCATACCGCATGTTGCAACCTCCACAGGATTTCCCAAGTCGGCCCGGCGAACCACATCTGCCGGGTTCGCGCAACCGCCCACCTCGTGGGGACCAGTATACCGAGTCAGGTTCAAGACGCCTTTCCAACGCCCTTGAACGGGGCAAATCGGGGTGAGGCCCTCCCCCACGCGAGGTCATCATCGTCTATCCAAGAAAGGGTCGGTGTGATATCTTTAGGCTTGGGAGGGAGCCTGAGGATCAGGTCCCGGAGAAACCCGACGAGAACGTCGGCGACAACATCCTGGAGGATTGAACCGTGGCGAAAATCACCGTGCAGTCATTGAAAACGAAGATCAGCAAGGAACGAATGGACATTTCCAGCCGCACGTTCCTGAAGGAGATCGCCAAGCGCGACGACCTGCTTGACGTGGGCAAGTTCTCGATCGACATCGTCATCATCAACTATCAAGACCGTTGGCATTCTTTTCCTCGGCAATTGGGATTTCTTTTGGCCAGGTATAACGAAAACGGGTACCCCGACCTGAGGCCGCCTCGGCGCGAATCCAACCCCCGTATCCCTCGACGATCCTTTTTACCAGAGCCAGGCCCATCCCGGTTCCTGAACTCCTGTTCTCCGTTTGAATCCGGATAAACATCTCAAAAATTTTATCGCGAAACTCGTCAGGAATCCCCGGGCCGTCATCCTGAACGGAGAACTCATAATAATCATCGTGACTCTCACAGGAAACGACAATCTGGCCATCGGTGCGATCGTGATGTTTGACTGCGTTCTCGATGAGATTTCTGAGTACCGACTCAAACGGGGAAACATTGGTGTC
>JAPULD010000310.1 GCA_027295365.1 Planctomycetota bacterium | reverse complement strand
TTTGGAAACGCTGACGATGATTGCGTCCTTCTTGGCATCCCAACGAAGACGGTTGAAGACCGAACGAATGAACTGCGTCGGTATCGCGCACACGATGACAGTGGCCCCATCCAGGGCGATTTGGTCATCAAAGACGACCTCAACAGACTCTGGAAGCGTAAAATCGGGAAGGAGCTGGGATTGCCTCGTCTTCGCCAGCTTCTGGGCACTATCGCCGACTCTGGTCCATAAACGCACATCACTCCCCACCTCGGCGAGCGCATCGGCCATGACCAACCCCATTTGTCCGCCCCCGACGATGGCCACCTTTTCTGGCATTTCGGCTCCTAGTTCATATCCAAAGAGTGGATTTCGATGCCCCGCACCCCCTCATTGAACAGCATCGCAGCGAATCGAGCAAGGTGATGAGAATTCCGCCAGAACGGGGATTCGATACGAACCGGGGGGAGAAAAGTGGCGTATCAGAGTCTCCCATCCCTCGATTCTAGAGAGATTTTCTGTCATATCGGCCTTTCACGACCAATTGGGTCTCATGCCGATGATGGGCGACGAGAATCGCATTGAATCGCCTTGTTGCTGGAGTCATCCATGTCTGATTTGTCCATTGCCTCGACCTCAATTCCGGATCTGACGCTCAACAAGGATATATCGAGTGAGGCTGAAGGCGTCGAACGCAAGTTATTCATCGCCTTGGCAGGTGGCATTCTGCTGGCCGTGTCCTGGCTGAGTGGGGTCTTGGGGGCTCATGAGCAAATTGCCGAGATCCCGGCTGCAATCGGGGCCATTATCCTGGGAATCCCTCTCGTCATGGGAGGCTGGAATGAACTCATGCGAGGTAAGCCCAGTGGCGATTCTCTTGCGGCACTTGCCGTCATCGCTGCATTCGTCATCGGCTTCTATCTGGCCGCCGGCTTCCTCGCTCTGTTCCTCTGGGCGGCGAACCTGATCCTGAGCCGAACCGCGTGGGGAGCCCAAAGAGCGATCCGCGACTTGATCGACCTGACTCCCGACATTGCCCGCTTGGTCGAAGAAGGCCAGGAAAGCGAAGTCCCGCTCAGTAAGATTCAGATCGGGCAGATCGTCCGGATCCGACCCGGCGAAAATCTCCCAGTCGATGGCAAAGTCGTTGCCGGTACCAGTAACATCAATCAGGCCTCTCTCACGGGTGAAGCCGTCCCCATTGAAGCTGAGACCGGCACGGACGTGTACGCCGGTACGACCAATATGACGGGACAGATCGACGTGGAAGTCACCGCCATCGCGGGCGAAACCACCATCGGCAAGGTCGAGACACTCATTCGCGAGGCTGAATCATCGAAAACCGCGAAGCAGGAACTGATCGAGCAATTGGCCGGCTACTACGTGCCGGTCGTGCTGATGGTCGCGGGTCTCGTCTGGTTCTTCACTGCCAAGAGCACCGATGAAGTGATCAAGTCGCAGGCCGCAGTCAGGGCGATCACCGTCCTCGTCGTGACATGCCCCGGGGCGTTGTTGATCTCGCATCCCACCGCGATGGTCGCGGCATTCGCCTCGGCGGCCCGGCTTGGCATCATGATCAAGCAGACCAAGACGCTGGAAGCCGCCGCGGAAGTTGACACGGTCGTGATGGACAAGACCGGTACGCTCACCACGGGCAAGTTCGCGGTCAGCCGCCTCGCCCCGGTGGATGGCGTCGAAGGAGCCAGCCTGCTGCAAGCCGCGGCTGATGGCGAGCAGTCATCAAACCACCCGCTTGCACATTCCATCATCGATACCGCCACCCAGGCCCGTATCAAACCAAACGAGCTGTCCGGCTACGAGGAACTTCATGGCAAGGGCGTCATCGCCAAGACTGCCAATGGCACTATTTTCGTGGGGAGACCGGACTGGATCGCCGAGCTTAACCCCGATGCGTTGAGCCAGATTCAGGACATCGAAAAGAAAATCGAAGGCATGTCGGGCGTCCATGTCATGCACGGCACCAAATACCTTGGTGCCGTGGGTCTTGAGGACAAGCTCCGCAAGCATGCCCATGAGACAGTCGATCGGATGCGAAAGTTGGGCATTCGCCGCATCTGCATTTTTACGGGTGATCGGCTCGCGGTGGCCAAACGCGTCGCCCAGTCGGTCGGCGTCGATTCCGTCGAAGCCGAGTGCCATCCCGAGGAGAAGCACGAGGAACTGAAGTACCTCATCAAGCGTGGCCACCGGACCCTGGTCGTGGGCGATGGCATCAACGACGGCCCCATCCTCGCGACCGCCGACGTGGGTGTGGCCATGGGTCTTTCGGGATCGGACATCGCCACCAACTCCGCGGGCGTGGCCCTCATGAACGATGACTTGCGTCACATTCCGTTCCTTCTTGAATTGGCCCGCAAGACCCGAAACATCGTCGGGCAGAACATCGCCGGCTCGTTGATCCTGGCGATCATCGGTCTGGCCCTGGCCGCCACGGGCAACCTGAACATCTGGTTGACGCCTATCTACTACGCCTTGGGATTCGTGTTCGTAATCGCAAACAGCCTGCGTCTGGTGAGATTCGTCGAG
>JAPULD010000031.1 GCA_027295365.1 Planctomycetota bacterium | reverse complement strand
TGCTCAAGTTTTTCAAGTTCGAGTTGAACCTCAAGAAATCGATCGTATTGCCTCTGATCGGCCGGGAGTTTTATGGTGAAGTCATAAATGCCCCAGATGCCGATCACGAAGCACGCGATGGCAAAAATCAACATCCAGCGGAGGTACGACTTCGAGATGGAGGTGGTAATGGCCATGTCAATGTGAATGCTATGAGCGGCGTGAAAAGTCTGATGGTTCTATCGGTCTTATGCGTCGATTGGTCAATCCTTGCTTTCCTATCAATCGAGTTTGTCCAACGCTTGATACCACCAATCCCTGGGCGATCCGACACCCTTCAGGCGTGGTCATGAGCTTGGCAAATCCCGCCTGGATAACCTTTCGAAGTGGAATCTGGGGGTATTTCTTTCGACTCTGTAGAGCTCGACTGAGCCACTGCGTGTGTTCCTCGATCAGTCGTTGAGCGAATGATCGTGATGAAACTGGTTGAAAAACAGGGAATCGCATGGTGAAGCCCGTGTCCCTTTCCTGAACAGTTCTGACGGGCTGATGATAGTGGAGTCGAACCACTCTGACATGGCATCGTCAGGATCAATCCCTTGGCAAGAGTTGCGTGCTCTGAAATGACACGAAAGGAAAAACCATGACGCCTCGAAGTATCAACGGCACGAAGGGAAGACTCGGACTGGCTGGCATTTGCGTATTGGGGCTGTCTATCCTGACTGGATGTGAAACCGATGCCCAGTTCGGCTCCTTGTTCGGGGCAGGGCTGGGGGCCTTGGCGGGGCAGGCCATCGGGGGTGACACCGAAGGGACGCTCATCGGCACCGCGATCGGTGCGGGTGTTGGTTATGTCATCGGGAATGAGTCCGACAAGCAGCATCATGCTCAAGCAGATGGCTACTACGACCAGGGTGAAAGCTATTACGAAGGTGGTGGCTATGAACGACTTCGATATGAGGAATATCCAAGTAGTCGTGGACGATGTCGTCATCACCACCGCCGATACGGGTGTCATTACCGATGAGTTGATGAATTGTGTGAAACTAGGCAATTCGCCATTGGCGATCAGATCCATTGGATTATTTTTCATACAGAAATATAAAAGTTAGCGGCAAAGTCTCGGTTCCAAAGTCGTACTGTCTCTTGAGAGAACTTCACATTGAGGCCTCCCGTGGGCGCGATGCGGAGAGAAGAGAGAGACTGACTGGCCCGGGAGATGGGGGCGATAGCCGCGCAATTTCGGGGTTGGGGGTGAGTTTTCATTTAAATTTCTGTTTTGGCGCAGGCTGAGGAGCGATGCGGCATATCTCATGGAGTGAGATCCGGAGTGCACCGGAATCGATGAATCATCATGGACTCAGCAGAAAGGTCAAGCATGCCAGGGTTACGCTTCTACAGGCAAGAATGGACGGCGGGAGTGCTGACGATGCTTTGCCTGAGCCTGATGGCTCAAGGCCAGGCGGTCCGCTTCGTGGATGACGACGCGACGCCGGGCGGGGATGGCCTGGCCTGGGCCAGTGCATATCACGATCTGCAGGATGCTCTGGACGAGGCAAGAAAGCCCGGCAGTGTCATCACCGAGATCCGCATCGGAGGGGGGCTGTACAAACCCGATCGGGGGACGGGGGATTTGGACACACTCTTCGAGATGATCAGCGGGGTGTCGATTTTCGGGGGATACGCCGGCCTCGGCGCTGCGGACCCCGAGGCGCGCGACCCGGAGCTCCATGAGACCGAACTGTCGGGCGATCTGCTGGACAATGATTCGATTGACGACATCAACAACTCAAGAGATGACAACACCAAGCAGACCATGCTTGCCCAGGATGTCGGGCCGGGCACCATCATCGACGGGCTGACATTTCGGTCCAACAGCTCGAATTCTTCGTTTCCCGTGTTGTCGTCGGGCGGAGCGCCGACGTGGCGGAATTGCCGATTTCGAGCGTTCGGTTACGCGGGGTGCCTCGACGCGGAAGTGCGGTTCGAGAACTGCTCGTTTCTCGGGATGTACCGTTGGAGCCTGTTCTCCTACCAGAGCCAGGTCACGATTGAAGATTGCGAGTTTACCGGCGAGGGCCCGGTGCACGACGGAGCCGTGAGAATGAACGGCACCGGCGGCCAACTCACGGCTCGCCGTTGTTCGTTCATCGGGAACGGGGTCAATGCGTGGCGTGGCGGCGCGATTACGGTTGAATCCGGGAACGAACTGACGGCGATCGACTGCCACTTTGAGTCAAACGGGTTGAGCTCCGGGGACGGTGGGTCGATTCACGGAACCGAATGCGACATTCGACTTCAGGATTGCGTGTTCCTTGAACACCATGTCCTGGGCGGTTTTGGAGCCGCGCTGTACGTGGAAAAGGGGGGTCGGATCGAACTGACCGGCTGCGAATTCCGCAACAACAGTTCGAGGTGGGGGTTGTTCGGTGGTGCCGTCTATTGCTCAAGCGATGAACTGATCGTGAACGGGTGTCGATTCGAATCCAACCACATCTACAACCGTAATGGCGGCGCGTTGGCGTATTTTGCCAGCGACTCGGCTACGTCGTTCGAAATGAACGATTGCGAATTCATCAACAACGGGGACCCCGATTGGGATGGTGTCACGCGGGATGGAGAGGGCGGGGCATTTTTCGTTTGCTTGAATTTTCGACCCGTCACCTTACGTCGTTGCCGTTTCGTGGGTAACACCATCGGGTTATACGGCGGTGCCGGGTACGTGTTGGCCGGCAGCCTACTGATCGAGGATTGCATCTATCAAGACAACCGGGCGAAATTCGGCGGTGCGATGTTCGCGCAAGGCATGGGCGACGTCGTGATCCGAAGGAGCCGATTTGTCGGCAACGAGGCGCAACGGAACGGAGGGGCCCTGCAATGGGGATCCTCCTTGCTGAACCTGCTCGTTCAGAATTCGATTTTTGCCGGCAACATGGCATCCGGCGATGGGGGCGCGATACACTCCCAGAGTCGTTATGTGCGCTGCGAGAACGTGCTTTTCAATGGCAACCGGGCCTTGGCAAGGGGTGGCGCGTATTTGATGAGGATTCGCTCCGACTCCAGCATTGATCCTAAGGCGGATTTCATCAACTGCAATTTCGTCGACAATCAGGCGACTCAAGTCGGCGGGCTGGCGATCCGGGCCATCACTTCCGAATCGAATCTCGTGACGATCACGAACACCATCTTCTGGGGCAACGCCGACGACCAACCCGACGTCGAACAAGCCCAGCTGGCGGTCGTCGTGGGAATCGCCTCCTTCGACGTCAACCACTCCATCGTCCAGGGACTCTCGGGAGAGTTCGGCGGGACGGGCAACCTCGGCGACGACCCGCTTTTCGTCGATCCCGATGGCCCCGACGATATTCCCGGCACCGAGGACGACGACCTGCATCTGGCCCCGGACTCCCCCGCCATCGATGTCGGCGACAACATCCCTGTGCTCCTGGCGGGAATCGAATTCGACCTCGATGGCAACGCCCGCATCGTCAACGAGGTTGTGGACCTGGGGCCATACGAGTCTTTCATCCCCCCCTGCCCGGCGGACATCTTCCCTCCCAATGGGGGCGACGGCGTGGTCAACGTGCGCGACCTGCTGTTCGTCTTGCGCCAATGGGGCAATCCCCACGACGATGGCGGCACGCCGCCCCGGGATCGTGGAAGACCCTTCAACGTCGAGGACCTGCTTTTTATCATTGGGAACTGGGGACCTTGTCCCAAGTAGTGGAAATCGGAATCGAGGATGGCTCAATCAGACTCATCTGGCGTCCAAATCCCGATTTTCTCGCCTTGCGCTTTCCTTTGGGCCTTGGCGTAGCGTGACAAGTGCACGTGCGACCATCGTTCGTCGGCTCGGGCCAGCCCCGCCTCAAGCAGGGCGAGGTTCAGGCTGCCCATCTCGGGGATTTCCACATGAGCCAGGACCCGCCCAAACGTCCCGCGCAGACGATGGGGCTCGAGTTGCAACGTCACGGTTGACCCTTCGATCATGGTGCGCACGAAGGACTCCGCCTCCTGGGCGTATGGTTGGGGTTTCCGATCAAGACCCCCCTGCTCGGGGCAGTCCAGACCCCAGAGTCGAATTCGCGTGAATGGCTTGTCGTTCAGGACATCAGGCAAGTCCACATCGATCGTGTCGCCATCGATCACCTTGATGACCCTGACCAGTCTGCCTTGATACGTGGCCATGTCGTCGAAATGCGGGACCAGCAGCCAGCCCGAGATATCCGCGAAGATCAAAAGCCCCAGCGCCACCAGCGCGGCGAACTGGACGCGTCGTCGCGATCGCCTCAGGCGACGGGCGAGCGGGACACTCGATGAAGAAGAAGTTGAATGCACAAAAGGGCTCCCGGGAAGAAGTCCACCCTCGATAACTCAGACCTTCGCTCCGGACGATGCATCTTCCGCGTTCTCATGCATCAGTTCGCGACAGGTGTCTGCAAGGACCTGGTGAATCTTTTCATGCTCCGGGATGGCGTCGAGCATCTCCATCAGGGTTTCGATGCGTCGCTCCGCGGGTCGCGCCGGATCGATGATCTGCAGGGCCGCATCACCCAATTCCTCGATCGCGCTGGCGAACCATGCCATGTCCGGGTTGTCTCGATCGGCCGGGGGTCTGACCTTCACGCGATAGGACTTGCCCGGAATGGTCGAGACGATGGGGATCAAGCCCAGTTGCGTCACCGGCTCGTGGCATACCACGGCCACGGGAATCTCACGATGGAGTCCCGCCAGACGCAATCGCCGGCCATCCGCCCCGACCTTTGGGGGGCGGACCATATAGCAACCTTCATCAACCTGCATTTCCTCGGAAATCGTTTCATCGTCCATGAACCGGATTGTTCCGATGTCCAGCGCCTGTTGATAGCGTTGTCGACGCGCCTCTTGCAAAGGCAACACGATGCGGGCCATTCGCTCGTATTCGCGTTGCTGCCAAGCCATGTTGAGGGCCTTGACCGCGAAGCGTTCGGCCTCGAAGTAGGACATCCTCGCCAGGGCATGGCTGGCCTTCTCCATCAATTCATCGATCTTGTGTTGTTTGGACAAACTGGTCATGGTTCAATTCTCAACCCTGCAACGTGGCCTGTAGCTCATTCAGCAGACCACGCCATTCCTGAATCACGTCCGGCATGTCGTACAACAGCGTGTCCGAGACGCCGACGGGATCGTCGCATTGTAGGGCGTCGCGGATGATTGTGAGGTGCTGGTTGAGGCGATCAATGGGCATGGTGAGCCGATCCTGAATATCGGCGGTCTTGGCCTTCTCGGATGTCGTGATCTGGAGGCCCATGAGCACGGCTCTTTGTACTGATTGCCAGATCTCCACCGCCTGATTCAGGCTGTTCATCGCCTCGGCGCTCTTGGCCGCCTGGATGTGATCCGCGGCTTCGCGTTGCAGGGCGTCGGCTTCGGTGAGGGATTCCGCCGCGTCCCGATAGGCGTCGGCCACCAGATGATTGCGATCGCAACTGGTCAGGTTGACTTCTCCAGCCTCGGTGGCGTTCTGCATCTCCTGCTCGATCCGCCGCTCGTCCCAGCGTTCGCCATCCACATTGACCTCGACGATCATGCGTCCCTGGGATTCCATGACATCGCTTGCCACCGACATGGCTTCGCCAACGGTGCTGACGGTGAGATCATTCAACAGGTCGCCATCCAGGAGTACGCGCATGGGGTCACCTTCGTGATTCGTGGGAGCAAGACGCTCAGATCATGGATGATCGAGGGTCCGAAAGCACTTATCGACCATTGCCGGTCGAACCTGAACCCATCCCTTCTGGAAAGGGTCATTCAAGCGAGGCCGATGATTCGAAATCGGTAAAAATTGCGCCGAAACGTCAGGAGACTGAGAAAGCCTCGGCCACTTCGTCGGCCAGCACCTGATTCCCGATGCTGACGCGAAGAGCCCCCTCGGGGACGATTTCGATGAGGATCGGTGCGATCGTCGAGACGAGCATGAGTTGCTGCTCGGGGTGTTCAGCATCGTTGTAGAGGGCGGCCAGCAATTCATGCAGGGTGGAGAAATCTTCCGGCTCGCACAAGAGCGGATCACGCTGGTTGAGTTCAACCGTGGCGGCCGCGTCAATCAGTTGCCAATCCTCGTTCGAGGCAAGACTGAAGGCAACGGCATCAAAGATGTTCCGCCATTTTCCCACCGGGACCAGGAGTACCTGGCGAAGGTGCAACAGGTGGAGCATGTGCTCAACCACGTCGGGCAGCTTCTGTTTTTCCACGATGACCGTTTCAGCCCCATCATAGGATTCAGCCTGACAGCCCTCGCAGGCCAAGTGGAAGCGGACGATCGAGTCGTCGTTCTTCATGCGCAGATCGACGATCTCCTCGCCGACTGGCTCCGCTTCGATACCAAATTCCTTGAGTAACCCGAAGACCTCTTGCTCGTTGACGAATTCCACGTGTCTCTCCCGGCGAGTGACCGCCGACTAAACGAGGTGCAATCCTTAGCCGCACCAATTCCAAAATAGTATAACACAGGTGAGACAAGCAACCTATCGAGAGGTTGCAGGCCTGAGCCTCACCCGATTTATCGATAGGATGCCTACAGTTCAGTCGGTGTCAACTTGATGGGTTCCTTGATGCGTACAGTCCTCTTCATTTGTACCGGAAATACCTGCCGCAGCCCGATGGCGGAGGCGATTGCGCGGCATGCCATCGAAAGTGGTCTGCTGGGGGACGATCACGACATGTTCGTGGCATCGGCAGGCGTTTTTGCGGGTGATGGCTCTCCTACCAGCCCTGAAACCCTCGAAGCTCTCAAGACTCATGGCATCCAGTTCGACGGGTCGTCCACTCCTCTTTCGGTGGACATGATCGTCAATGCGGATCGGGTGTTCTGCATGACCCGATCGCACGAGCGGCTGGCGCGTGATCTGGTGGCCGATCAGCCCCTGGAAATCGAAAAAATCCAGCTTTTGGATCCCCAGGGGGATGTTCAGGACCCCATCGGCCAGGGGCAATCCGCCTATGATGCTCTGGCCAGGCAGTTCCTGGATTTGATTCCCACAAGGATCAAGGAGGTGTTGGTGCCATGAAGATCGCGCTCGGTTCCGATCATCGGGGTGATATTGTTACGGCGGATCTGGCCACGTACCTCAAGGGCCAGGGACACGAGACCATCGTGGTCGGCACGTGTGGTGGGGAGGCCTGCGACTATCCCGATGATGCATATCAAGTGGCCAAGGCGGTCAGCGAAAATCGGGCCGACCGGGGAATCCTGGCTTGTGGCTCGGGCATCGGAATGTCAATCGCCGCCAACAAAGTGGATGGTATCAGGGCAGCCCTGGTCTTCGACGATGTCTCGGCAGGACGAAGCCGACGGCACAACGACGCAAACGTGCTCTGTGTCTCACCCGAAATGACGACTCTGGATCAGATCCGCCAGATCGTGGATACCTGGCTGGAGACGGATTTCGAAGGGGGCCGGCACACGCGAAGGGTGGAGAAGATCAGGGCGATCGAGCGGGGCGAGGATCCCGCGGAACTCAATATCGAATCAGCGGATACCACCTCGGCATGAACAAAACTTTCTGTGACGTGCCCTGACATGACTTACGATCGTCAGCAGATCAGCAACGTATCCCGATGTGAAGGATCCTGATCCAGATTCAGCGTGCATGGTTTCATGAAGACTGGGGGCGACAAAAAAGCATTGATACTGTAGAGTGTATCTGCGAAAATTCTGGATCAGCGTACGAATTCATTCGTAACTATGTATGGCTGAAGGCAGGCGTTCTGGTTCAGAGTTGATATCGGGTGGGGCATCGATCTTCGGGAGATCTTCCATGAATACAATCAGTTGCATGGCCTCGGGGGTCTTGATCGTCGTGACCGGATTGGGTGTGGAAGGTGGTGGGGGAGGTGGCGACTACCGCCTGACCGAGTTAGGAGCGCTGGGCGGGGGTTGTAGTTGGGCCAGCGAGGTCAACAATGCCCGGCAAGTGATCGGCCAAGCCTGGACAGGTGAGGGTGTTCTGGTAGGGTTCATCTGGGATGCCCTCAATGGAATGCGTGCTCTGGATGACTCCGGCATAACCCATAATCCGTACTTGTTGAGTGAAGCCGGTCATGTCTCCGGCACGTTTGAAGTCGCGGGTCTGACACGTGCTTTATATTGGGATGAGACGAATGGCCTGCAGGACCTCGGCACGCTGGGGGGCGACGAGACCATTCCCTACGCGTTGAACGACGTGGGGCAGATCGTCGGACAGTCACGAAACGCCGCTGGACAGTGGCGCGCCTTTCTTTGGGATGCCGCAGGCGGCCTGCAGCCCTTGGTCACATTTTTCGATGAGAGTTTCGCCAGAGACATCAACAACAATGGCCTGGTGGTCGGTTCTCAGGTCGGTTCTGACGGTATTTCGATCGCCAGCAGATGGATCGGTACGACATTCTTCGATTATCCGATCTCCAGTCCATCCGGCAGCGACTTGCTGGCGGTGAACGAATTGGGTGACATGGTCGGATGGAAATCCAAGTCGGCGCTCGACATCACCCCGATTGGTGTGATGAAGCTGCAGCAATTCAATCTGCAATTCGAAATGGGGTTGGAGACGTTCGGTCCGAGCAAGGCGTATTTCATCAACGACCATCAGATTGTGGGTGGTCTCAGCAATTTCTCAATCTATGACTGGGAGACCTTTGTCTGGAGCTTCGACAATCCGATCGCCACGAGCCTCGGCATCGGTACCGCAGGTGGCGAGAACTGGGGAGGTGTACTCGATCTGAACGAGGAAGATCAATTCCTCCTTGGCTTTGGTGGGTTGATTGGGCCACCATTTACGGATCCTTACTTTGGTGTTCAGGGCCAGATTACCCGTGTAGGAGATTTACTGGTGGCCTGGCCTCCCGACTCAGAGGCGATCGCCAGCTC
>JAPULD010000309.1 GCA_027295365.1 Planctomycetota bacterium | reverse complement strand
TGGCCCAGGCCTCCGAACTCGAGGACCAGACGATCGGGTCCCGGCTGACGGGTTACACCCAGGCCCTGGGTCAATTCGAGGATGTGGACAGTGAACGGGACCGAACGGGGTACTCCTCCAACGCCTATGGAGCCCTGGGCGGAATCGATTTCCGTATCGATGATGAGATCCTGGCCGGCCTCGCCCTGTCCTATCTGAAGACCGATGCGGATCTCAATGACGACCGAGGCGACGTGGATGTGGACACGTTCCGCTTCGGGCCCTACCTGAGCGTGACTCGGGAGCGTTGGACCTTCGACACGGCCTTCGCCGCCGGCTTCAGCGAGTTCGAGTCCAAACGCAAGATGCCGACCCTGAGCCGCACCGCGGAAGGGGATTATGATGGCTACGACCTTTCGGGGTTTGCCCAGGGCACGTGGTCGTTGCTGCAGAAGGATCGCCATCGAGTGGCTCTGGACGGGGCGTTGCAGTACACGTATTTCCATTACGACTCGTACGAGGAAACGGGGGCGGGCGGCGCGAATCTCACGATGCCTTCGAACAGCACGGATTCGCTGCTGGGCCGTTTCGGCCTGCGCTACGAACATCGGTTCGCCGAGATGGCCAAGTTGGTGCAGTTCGAGCTGCTGACGGGATGGGAGCACCAGTTCCTGGACGCCGATGACATCAAGGGGGCGTTCACCTCGGGCGGAGGTCGTTTCTCGATCAACCCGGGCGGGCGTGATGACGATCGTTGGTACTACGGTGCTGGTCTGACCATGGCGTTGGCCAGCCGGGCCAGTCTGTTTCTTCACGTCAATGGCGATGTGTCGAGCGGCTCGAACTCCGTTGCGATCGGGGGGGGATTCGAATGGACGTTCTGAGCACGTGATTTTCAGTATTCGAAGTCTGGAGAAGATCGCCCTCAAGTATCGATCGCCATCTCCTCAAACTTCTCGATCGTCGAGCGGATGTCGTCCTCCGTCGTCCGGGGGTTGATCGCACAAAAACGCAGGACGGGGCGATCGTCGATCAGCGTCGAGCTGACCATGGCGTAGCCCGAGTCGTACATGGCATCGATGAGCGCGAGATTGAAGGCATCGATGGCCTGCTCATCCTCAATTCCGGGGGGAAGGTAGCGGAAGCAGATGATGCCCAGACTGGCCTGACTGACGACTTCCCACCGATCGCGTTTCGCCTCGCTCTCAAGGTAGTGCTGGGTGAACCTCGCAAGTTGAATCCCATGGTCAACTGCTTCACGAAAGGCATCGAGCCCGAACACCTGCAAGCTCATCCAGAGTTTCAGGGCCTTGAAGTTGCGGGTGAGCTGAACGCCATAGTCGCGGAAGTTGATCTCCTCCTCCTCGCCCACCACATCCTGCATGTAGTCCTTGAAGACGTGGAAGGTATCGAGCAGGTGTGATCGTTCGCGAACGAGCACGCACCCCATTTCATATGGCTGGAACAGCCATTTGTGGGGGTCCATCGAGAGCGAGTCGGCGCGATCGAGCCCCCGGAGAGCTTCCTTGCCTTCCTTGGTCAGGATGGCCGGCGCGCCGTAGGCACCGTCCACGTGCATCCACAAGTCCAATTCAACGCAAAGGTCCGCGATCTCGTTCAGGGGATCGACTGCTCCGGTGTTGGTCGTTCCCGCGCTAGCGACGATGCAGAAGGGCTTCAATCCCGCATTCAAATCCGCCTCGATCATGGTTCGCAACGCATTGATATCAAGTCGCAAGTGATCATCGGTTTCGACGTGCTTCCATTGGTCTTCCTTGAATCCCAGTACGCGCAGGGCCCGGTCGAGCGATGAATGCGCCTGGACCGATCCATAGGCGATGGCGTCGGTCATGTCGTCATCGAGTTTTACCTTGCGAGCCGTGGCGAGGGCGCAGAGGTTGGCCATGGATCCGCCCGAGACGAAGAGGCCTCCCGCGGTTTCGGGCAGCCCACACAAGTCGCGCAGCCAGTCGATGGTGACGAGTTCAACGGTCGATGGCCCCGGGCTGACCATCCAGCTTCCCATGAAGACGTTGCGTGCCGCCATGAGTGATTCAGCCATGACGCTGATGAAATTGTGAGGGCTGGGCACGAACGCGAAGAAGCGGGGGTGGTCCAGGGGAGCGGAATTGGCGAAGACGTCGTTGACCACGCGTGACAAGACGTCGTTGACATCGCGCGGCGTTTCTGGAACCGGCTCCCTGAACAATGCCTCCATCTCTGCGCGGCTTCGCCGACAGACGGCAGGCTGATCGCGCACCTGCTCAAACTGCTCGACGATCGCATCGACGAATGAATATCCGATCTCGCGCATCCGCTCGGGGGAAAAGGAAAGATCACCGGGTTGGGGGGATTCGGTCATAGGTGAAGCATTGTGATGCGTGGGGATTGGCTAGGCAAACGGGTTTGATCCGACGAGATGGGTATGCGTCTGGATGGCGACATTGGATGCCGATTTACGGTATCATGTCGTGACTCAAGCCGGGAGGTTCCATGCTTGCATTTTCAATCCCTTTTCTGTTGGTCGTGATTGGTGCGATTCTGATATGGTCGGGCCGCGCGGCGAAGCTGAAGGATGACCATTGGCGATGCGCCCGATGCTTGTACGACCTCACGGGCATTGAAGAGACCTACGTCAAATGCTCGGAATGCGGGGCCGACTTGCAGGCCAAAAAATCACAGGTCCGAGGTCGATGCCCTCGGCGGTTTCGCCAGCTCTGGGGCGGCTTCGTGATGCTGGCCATTGGCATCACGATTTTGACGATGCAAACGCTCGTCGCCTCGGGCCGGATGGAATGGATCGACTTCAAGCCCGACTGGTGGTTGCGGCTTGAGACGGGCCATGGGAATCTTGCCGTGGCGCAGGGAGCCTGGTATGAACTTGCTCTACGCACGAACGATGGACGCCTGACGTCTGACCAGGTGCTGTCGTTGTACGATGAAGTCATGGCGTTGCAGGCGGATCGATCGGCCACCTGGAACGTCTGCGCCGGTGAATTCGCTCATGCCGCCGTCGATTCAGGCTATCTGGAAATCGAGGACGCCCGGCGGTATTTCATCGAGGGGATCGAACAGCAGGTCACCGTCGTCAATCGAGCCAAGATCCACCCGGGGGATGAGTTGCCCATCGAACTGCAGGCCGGGGGCTATCGATTCGGTGTGCAAGGCCGGGGCATGAGTTCCCTCATGTTGCAACTTCGGCCCGAGTCCATCCAGTTGCCGGGCGAGGAGCCTCGTGAATTGAACCGGCCCTACCGCATGACCACGTTGTCTGTCAGGGGTTTGGACTTGAAAGCATCCGTGCCGATCGAGGTGAAGACGATCGGACCCATCTCAGCCAATCTGGTCGTGGAGGCCAGAGTCCTCGGCGAACGCATGAATGAGCAGACGGGCAAGCTCGAAGATGTGGTCTGGGCGTCCTGGCGTCAAACCAGTCAAATCGACTTCGAGATCGTACCGGAGGACCAGCCACTCGTAACGCTTCAAAAGGACGTGACGATGGCCGAGGCGATCCGAGAGGCGATCTTTCTCGATCTGGTCAATATCAAGATTGTTCATCCCATTGCCGGTCAGGCATTCAAAGCCACACCGACCCGGGCCGGATTCGTCGCGCTCGGTGCGGCGCCAGCGAATCTCGCGTTCGATATTGTCGGACGCGACGGGGAATCGGAAGTCCTCCTGAAGCAGCAAGTCGTACTGAAAGGGAAAATCGACATGGGTTGGTTTCTCAAAAAGGACATTCGCGAATACTTTCCGAATTCGGACTCGAACTCGATCGACGTGATCTTTCGCACCAATCCGAAACTCGCGAAGCAGAATCCGCAGATGGATTCGGTCTGGGATGGCGAGATCGTGTTCAAGGATGTTCCGATTCGGCCCAAGGAAACAGCCTCAGATTCATCGGAGGAGTAATTCGTGGTTTACTTCTTATTTGGAATTGGGCTGGTCGTTGGAGCGTTGCTGTTCGCGTTTGGGTGGCGAGGACGCCAAATCGATGACCATCCGTTGTGTCGTGGGTGTCGGTACGACTTGTCGGGCACGCCGAGTCTGCCGGCCAAGTGCCCCGAATGCGGACGCGATCTGGCCAGGAAACGATCGACTCGACTTGGCCATCGGCGCAAGCGACCGATCATCATTTCGTTGGCGATATTGTTGGTGCTTGGATTCTCGGGGGGGCTGGGCGGGTTGAGTTGGTCGGAGGCGAAGGGATTCGACTGGAATACCGTAAAGCCGGTGTGGTGGCTGAGGCACGATACGCAAGGCGGAGATTATGGTCGGTCGAGTCGGGCCTGGAAAGAGCTCACCAATCGAATGAACAGCAACGTACTCGAGGAATCACTGATCACACAAATCATCGATGGCATCATTGAGAGTGTAAATCAGAATCCGAACGCGAACATGATGATGTACTATTCGTCCGAGTTCTTTCAGGCCGCTCTTCAATACGGTTATGTTGATGATCAGGCTTTCAAACGTCTCTTTGGTGGGAAACCCAAAGGCACGATCAGTGTCACGTGTCCCACTCGCATTGCCGTCGGTGATGCATTGCCAATCGAGATCACATCAGGTCCTTGGACGTTCGCCGTTGTTTCATTGTTCATCATACATAGGTCACTTGTCTCTGATGAGATATTCGTGCAGCCGGTGGGCTATCAGCAAGATGATCGATCGCCAGAGAAAGTCTCATTCAAATATCTTGTCCACCCGACAAACACTTCGGCGGTGAAAATGCAAGAGGAAATTTCGGTTGAATCGAGTCAACCCGGTTTTTCACGTGTCATTCTGTCCATCGAAATACAGATCGAGATCACGAGAATCAGGCAAGGTGAGAGTGATCGACCGGACCAGGTGATTCGATCCGAGAAGTGGAGAGAAGATCATGTCTTGGATTTTGAAGTGGTCGAAGGTGATGAGCCGGATTGAAGATGATCAAATCAATCCCCTCGCCAGAAGCGGGGCGTGAACAGTACGATGATCGCGAAGATTTCCAGCCGGCCCAACATCATCAGGATGCACATCACCGCTTTGCTGGAGCCGCTGAACCAGCCGTAGTTCTCCATCGCCCCCACCTTGGCCATACCCGGGCCGATCGTGCAGAGGGTGGCCAGACTCGCGGTCGCGGCGGTCTTGTAGTCGCAGTCGCTGGTGGGATTCGCCCCTTCGAGCAGCATGATCACCACGCTGCCCAGGGCGAACAATATTAGAATGCCCAGGACGAAGACGACGATGCCCAATTTCGTTTCGTGATCGATGGTGTTGCCGCCCACCTTCACGGGTCGGATGACGTTTGGCCGAAACGCGTGTTCGATCTCGGCGATCATGATCTTGAAGGCGATCCAGACACGGATGACCTTGATGCCGCCCGTGGTGGATCCCGAGCAGCCCCCCGTGAACATGAGAAAGATGATGACGGCGTGGGCGAGGAAAGGCCAGGGGTTGTAGTCGGTGGTGCAGAAGCCGGTCCCGGTCTTCAAGGCGACCGACGTGAAGAGACTTTGCCTGAGGGTTTCCCCCGGGCCAGCCTCGACCGTTTCACCCGTGGTCAAGATGAGCGGTGCGCCGTCGTGGCGGAGCGAGAAGTAGACCAGCGCCGTAGCCGCAGCGATCAGGAACAAGTAGAAGCGGAGTTCCGTGTCCTTGAAGACCCGTTTTGTCTTGCCCTTGATCAGCTGGTGGTACAGCGCGAAGTTCACGCCGGCCAGAATCATGAACACGATGACGATGGCGTCGATGGCGGGTTTGTCCCGGTAGTATCCCAGGCTTGCGTTTTTGGTGCTAAAGCCTCCCGAGGCAATGGTGGCGAAGGTATGGCAGAGGGCGTCGTAGAAACTCATTCCCGCCACGGTGAGGGCCGTGACTTCTATGGCGGTCAATCCGACATAGATGCCCGCCAGAATCCTGGCCGTCTCCTTGATCTGGGGCTGCAATCCCCCTGGCGAGAGCCCCGTCGCCTCGACCTGGAACATCTTCTTGCCCCCGACCCCAAGGGAAGGCAGCACCGCGACAAAGAGAACCACGATGCCCAGCCCCCCCAGCCAGTGCGTGATGGCCCTCCAGAAGAGCAGACTGCGTGGGATGGACTCGATGTCGCTCAGGATCGTCGCCCCGGTGGTGGTGAGTCCGCTCATGGCTTCGAAATAGCAGTCGATGAATTGAGCGAACTGAGTCGAAGCCGGCACCTCGCTGATCTGTGCCCAAAGAAAAAACGGCAACGCCCCAAGGACCGCCCCGATGAGCCAGCTCAGGGCCACCAGCAGCAGGGCCTCTCGCCGACCGATGTACGACTTGACCTTGCGATTCAGCGCCCAGCAGGCCAGTCCGATGGCGACGCCGATCAGGCCACTGAAAAGCAGCGCCTGCTGCGCCTCGCGCCCGGCCTCGTGTTGCTGCAGGAGATCGAGGATGAAGAAAATTGCCGCCACGAGAATCATCACGCCACTGAAGACGATGAAGAGCAGGCCGAGGCGACTGATGACGTGGCGTACGTTCATGATGAATCGACTACTGGAGGAGCTTCTTGAGCGTGTCTTCCTTGCCGTGCTTTCCGATCACGAGCAGGATGTCGTTTTTCATGATCACGTCGTCGGCCCCCGGCACATGCACATCGTCTCCCCGCTGGATCGCGGCGACCACCCAGTCAGGCGAAAGCCCGATCTCGCGCAGGTGCTTGTCCGTGGCGGGCGACTGCTTGCTGATCTTGACGCGGAAGACATCGACGATGCCATGCACCAGCGTACCCAGCAAACGCAGGGGGTTTTCATCGAGCACCTGGCGAATCTCATCGACGCCCACGATCTTGGGGCTGAAGGCATGGTCGATGCCAATGTCATAGACGAGGTCGAGGTACTTGGAAAGGTTGTGGATCGTGATGACTTCACTGACGCCTCGAGTCTTGGCCAACACCCCCGCGATGATGTTCTCTTCATCGTGATCGAGCAACGAGATGAAGACATCCGCCTGGCTGAGGTGTTCCTCCTCGAAGACGGCGCGTTCGGTCGGGTCGGCGCTGATCACCGTCACCCAATCGAGTTTCTCCGCGAGTTCCTCCGCCCTGACCTTGTCCTTCTCGAAGACTCGGATCGAAAAATTTCGATCGCGCAAGGATCGACACAGCCATACGGTCATGGCGGGTCCACCCATGAGGACGATCTTGCGCCGGGCCTGCTTGTCCCCATGAAACAGTTTTCTGGCATCCTGGAATACCCCGGCGTTGCCCACCAGGATGATGGTGTCCCCCGGCGCCACCACGGTCTTCGCCTCCGGGATCATCACTTCGTCCTGGCGTTTGATCATGGCCAGTCGTGTGCCGGCCGGCAGTTTGACGTCCATGAGACGCTTGCCAAGGGCCGATCCCTTTGTCCCGGTGGTGAACTCCTGCATTTCGATGCGACCCCTCGCGAAGCCCTCGATGGCTACGGCTCCCGGATTGCGAAGGGTCCGGGCGATCGCCTGGGCCGTGAGGTATTCAGGACAGATCAACCGATCGATGTTGAGATGCTTGCGATAGTTCAGGCCCCGTTCCTCGAAGAACGCGCTGTGATGGACTCTGGCGATGGTCTTTCGGGTTCCGAGTCCCTTGGCGAGGGTCGCGGTCAGCAGATTGACTTCGTCGTTGTTCGTCGCCGCGAGAACGAGGTCGGCTTCTTCGCACCCGGCCTGCCTGAGCATTTCCGCGTCGGCGCAATTGCCCAGCAGCGTGGCGACGTCCATGGTTTCCTCGATGGCGCGCAGTTTCGAGCTTTCGCGATCGATGATCCGGATGCGATGCCCCAGGCCGCCCAGAATCTCCGCGGCATGGCTTCCCACTTCTCCGGCCCCGCAGATGATTATGTCCATGATGTCGCGCTCTCGATGGGGGCCACGTGAACGGGAAAGAGTAATGATGATACGAATCGGTTTGAGGGAGGCAACAAGGGCAAGAACGGTACGTCAGGCCTGAGGCTTGAGAAATCGTACCGCGTATACGGGGGGCAGATGGTGCTTGAGACAGGTCCAGGAATCGCCCTGATCTTCGCTGATCCAGACCGAGCCGGTGGTGGAGCCCATGGCGAGACGATCGCCGGTCTCGTCGATATCCAGCGAGTGGCGGAAGACGAGGTCGTAGGCGTGATCCTGGGGGAGACCTTCCCTCAATTGATCGAAGTTCTGGCCACCATCGCGCGTGCGGGTCACCACGACCTGTCCATCGACGGGAATTCGCTTCTCGTCGCTGATGCCCGGGACGAGCCAGGCAGTCTCGCCATCATCGGGATGCACCACGACCGGGAATCCGAACGTCGAGGGCGAGATGTTCTTGATCTCGATCCAGGTCGCGCAGTCATCAACGCTTCGGAAGACGCCATTGTGATGCTGGGCCCAGAATTTTTCGGGTTGGCTCGGGCATTGCACGACGCAGTGGGGGTCCTGGATGCGTTGGTCGAATTCACGTTCGGGGGGCATGTATTCCGCTCGCATGCCTTTGGCGTGGCAAGACCAGGTCTCGCCATCGTCCTCGCTGATCCAGACGCCACCACAGGAGACGCCCACGATGATCCTGCGTGAATTCCGGGGATCGATGCAGATCGAATGGATGCCGGGCCAGTCGGTGCCGCCCCCGAACCATTGCTTGCGATCGGGATGGTCCCAGAGCGATCGCACCAGTTCCCAGGTGTCGCCATCGTCGTCGGACTTGAAGAGGCCTCCCGGGATGGTGCCACACCAGATTCGACCCGGCTGATCGACGCCGCCACATTGAAGGGCCCAGACGAGTTGCAATGAATCGGGAATCGTCTTTCCCATGGAATCGATCTCGGGGGCTTCCCCTTCGGGTCTGGGCGGAAAGACCGGGATCCCGATCTCATCCCAGGTTTCGCCTTCATCGCGGGAACGATGCAGCTTTGCCCCGAAATGTCCATGATCAAGCGCGCAATAAAGCGGGGGGCGATCGCCTCTCGTATCACCATGGACCAAGGTGCAATTGTCAGACAGGAAGTTCGTCTGGGTGATCGACCAGTTCTCATCGATTCGATCGAAGGTGAACAGACCTTTTCGAGTGGCAACATGCATCCGATCGCTCATGTTTCATTCCTTTCCAAAGGCGCTCGGCATGGTTGTGACTTCAACCACCAGACAGCGCTTGCATGACATCAAGGAGATCATCGCTTTGGAGCGTGTCACTCAGGGTGTCTCGATCCTTGATCTGAACGCCATTGATGAAGACCGCCATGTGCTTCCGGAGGGCACGCTGATCATCCAGAACATACCCCTTGGCCCGAGAATGGATTTCGAAATACGCATCAAGAGCCTCGCGCACCGTGGATGCGGTGACGTGGGCGGGGGGGCAGGGGACATGCCGCTGGATATTTTGCGTGAATCGAATCTGAGCCATGTATTCGCTCGGCGAATGTGCCCCCAAGTGTATCGAATTGGGCTCTGCATGATGCAATGGGTGTTGCCTGACCACGACACGTGTTGTCTGAAGGCAACGTGATTTTTGCCCCAATGTCCAAAACGAGCCTTTCATAGAGGGGCGCGGCATTTGTATGCTCAAAGGTGGAGGCGTCAGAGTGAAAATGAAGATTCAAATGATCAAAGCGATGGTGGTCTTGGCGCTCACCCTGGGGGGGTGTGCCGCCGAGCCGTCCACGACCAGAAGCCCAGAATTACAAGTGAACCCTAACTTTGTGACCCCATCGCCCTTGATGCTGGAAATGGCCGATGCGGCGGGAGATGAGCATTTTCAGGGGAATTGGGAGTTTGCGAGAAACGATCCTCGGATCCATCAGAAGACGATGGTTCCGGATGTGGCCAGATTTGGCATCGTGGTCCAGCATGACCGCCAAAGGCTCCGGATTTCGAATGGCCGTCCTCGGGAATATTCTAATTTTCGAACCAATGGATATACACGTCGTCTGGAACGCTAAGAATCGCTCGAATCCCCCGGAAAATGGGGAATTTGCCCTGATCTCAGGGACACTCAGCCTTCGGCAGTAATTTACATAAATCCTTGTGGTTCTCGGAGTTGTCCTTGACGCGCCCCTCCCCGGGAGGCATACTGGCTTGGGTTGGGTCGGGTTATTGCTCTACCCAGAAAAGGTCGTTCAAGGAATCGTCAATTCGGCTTGACTTGATGATTCACACCCTTGAGAGGCATCGTCAAGCCATGGACCAGGGCCTGATTTGGGGGGCTGCTGACTATGAGTACAACGACGAAAAAGGATCTCATCGACCGTATCGCCGAGGAGACCGAGCAGAAGCGAACGACCGTCAAAAGGACGGTTCAATGCTTTCTTGACAATGTCATCCGTGAACTTGAGAAGGGCAACCGACTGGAGTTCAGGGACTTCGGGGTTTTCGAGATCCGGGAGCGAGCTCCGCGGATTGCCCAGAATCCCAAGACGCTCGAACGCGTCCCGGTGCCGGCCAAAAAGACCGTCAAGTTCAAGGTCGGCCGGTTGATGAAAATGGCCCTCGAAGGTGATAATGGTCAAGACAATGGTATGGTGGTCTCCCTGAATGACGACCACGACGACACCAACACCGACGACTGAATTTTTCCAAGGATATTTTTCAGCCCCGCATTTGCGAGGCTGTTTATTTTTTGGTCGAAGTGAATCTGTCGGTGTGCGTAGGATGTGGACCTGCTGCGTACAGGCTTAGTACTACTCCGAAAACCTTGATGAGCGTGAAAAACTCCGTATACTCCCGGCTCACGGATGAGCACCACGACGACTCCAACCCGCAACGACGCGACTCGCGACCATCGCCAACTGGCCCGCCTGTTTGAATCGCTTCCCCCCCATGCCCTCGAAGCCGAGATGAGCCTGCTGGGTTCGATGCTCATCGAACCTCAGGCGATCGGCGATGTCGTGCTGATCATCAAGAGTGGCGACGACTTCTTCAAGCCCGCCAACGGTGCGATCTTCGACGCGATGGTCGATCTGTACGACAAGCACGCGTCGATGGACATCGTGCAGCTCAACCAGATGCTGGCCGATCGCGCGGTGCTCGATTCGGTCGGGGGATTGGATTATCTGGTGCAGCTCGCCAATGCGGTTCCGACCGCGGCCAATGCGAGTCGCTATGCCAGTCTCGTGCGCGACAAGGCGACGATCCGCCAGCTCATCAGCGCTGCGGGGGACATCCTCTACGACGCCTACAACAGCCCGGACGCCGCCCGTGAGATCCTGGACCAGGCGGAGAACAAGATCTTTCACATCGCCCAGCAGGTCGAATCGGGGCAGATCGAGTCGCTGCATGCTCTCATCATGGAAACGATGGAGATGCTGGAATCAAACTTGGGCAAACCAATGACGGGAATGCCAACAGGTTTTATTGAGCTTGATGAGATTATGGGTGGTTTGCAGAAGGGAGAAATGATCATCTTGGCGGCTCGGCCTTCGATGGGCAAAACTGCTTTGGCATTGAACATTGCCGAAAATTTGTCATTGCGAGAAAAGGGTGTTGGAATCTTCAGT
>JAPULD010000308.1 GCA_027295365.1 Planctomycetota bacterium | reverse complement strand
AGATCGCCGTCGGTGGCGTTCTCCTCGAAGAAGATCTCCGTCTCGTCGAATTCCTCTTCCTTGCCCGATCCCTGTTCCTGCGCCTCGAGCAGAACCTCCACGAGATCATTGGCGAGTTGCTGCGCATCGTCCTGATCGTCCTGAATCGGGGTCGCGGCCCCCTGCAGCAGCGCCATCAGAAGAAGCATCGTGACAAGGCCGAATGAAAGAGTTATGCCGGACTTGCCGGCCCGATGTAAAAGGGGTGTTGCGTGTCGCATGACTGGTACCTCCACGTTGAAAGTGCGTGCCTGGTCGGAACGTCCGACCCTTCACCACAAACGTACGAGCGATACGGAGGCCAAGCATTACGACATGATGATGCCGGGATTGAATGTTGTTTTTTGCCATCATGATCCGGTCATGTTCGAGCGCACCATCGACGTGCAACCGTTGTCTTTCGTGACCGAGGCATATCGCCACCGAATTCGAAAAACAACCATTAAACAAGAAGCCCGGCGACGTGCCGGGCTTCCGGATGCTTGATGCACCACTCGATGGTCTCTGAATGAAGGGTCTACGCCGCTTCGGCGGCAGGGGCCGACGTGACGCGTCGATTGCGTCCGACGGTGCGCTGCTCGGCCGTCGCGCGACGATCCTTCCAGTCCACCAACTTCTCCAGAAGCTCGCGGGGCGACTTGGCCCACACGTCGGCGCCGATCTCCTCGGCCAGTCCCTCGGCGCGATTGAACACGCCGCCCCCCACCACGATCTGCATGCCGGGGCATGAATCGACACCATGCACCGTATCGATCAGTTGGCGGATGTTCGGCGCATCGCTTGGCGCCGAAGAGAACATCAGCAGGATGTCGGGCTGCTGTTCACCCACTTCGGCCAGGATTTCGTCGTTGGCGACGCCTCCACCGCCAAAGAAGATCTCATAGCCGTCCGCCTCGGAAAGATCGGCCACGATCTGAGCGGCCAGTTCATCAGTCTCGCCAGGGCCACAGAACATGAGGACCTTGCTGCCCCTTCGTTCCTTCTGCTCGTACCCGGTCTGGGCCTGATCCACCAAGCTGCGCAACAAACGCGTCGCATAATGGTGGGCGAGGCAGGTGAGCTGATCCGCTCGATATAGCTTCTCGATCATTTCCAGCGCGGGCCAGTACACATCGTGGGTCAGCGTCTCGGGACTGACTCCCGCATCATGGGCGGCGTCGGACAGTCGCCTTGCTCCGACGCGATTCCCGCAAATCAGCGTCGAGAATAATTGTTCGATCATGAGCTCCTGATTCACCGCACAACTCCTTTATGCCCCGCTCAGCCAGGCCTCCGTGCCTGGCTCGCGGCGCCATGGGTTCGTCTTCCGACCTGGACGGCCTCCGTGCCGTCCTGCTCCACGAGATTCGACCCGTGGAACCAGCACATCGTGTCAAAGGCGAATTACTCTGAACTAATCCCTCGTTCGAAATCAAAAGCGACATATCGGACCGAGCACAAGGGATAACCGGAATCGGACGTGAGAATCGCCCCCCAGAGCCCCAGATCATGATCCGGACAACCTTACACATCCCCATCCGGAAACCCGCGAAGGATAATTGAGGGGCGATAATCCGATTCCGAACCGAATCGTGAATTGATATCGGACCTTCATCTACATCCCCTGGATCTGAAATGCCTTACATCCCCCCCGAAGATCGCGCACGATACGACGAGGCCATCGACCAGCTTGCCACGTTGCTGAACCAGCAGAGCCCTGACAAACGCAAGGGTCACGCGAATTACGTCATCACGCAGATATTGCGCCATGCCTGGGGCGTTCACGAAACCGCTGGCGAGTCCTATTCAAACTACGCGGATCTGATCGGTACCTTTGAATGCGCCAAACTGGAGATCTACCGGCGATGGGTGGCGACGTATGAGGACCAGGCCATCGAGAAGAATGGCGATCTGGACATGGGCGATTGATGTTCTGAGATGCGGTTGAGACTGCTCACGCACTCTTGCGGCGGGCCGAATCTTCGCCATATCGATCCTGCACCGCCCGAGCGACCCAATTGAGCCGATTGATGGCCTGGAGGGGATTCTCGGAGATGATCGGCTTGGAATCATTGCTGATGAGTTGGACGCCGATTTCGTGCATGTCACCTTCGATATGCCGGCAGAAGGCCACCAGTCCCGCCGCGTACAGTGGTTCATCGGTCTGGCTGATGCACACTTCAACCAGTTCACCCCGAATCATGGCCCGTCCCACGACGAGCCCAAGTCCCCCTGCGGAGATGTTTCGAATACATCCATCGACACCACAGACATTCAGCGAGGGGCCGACCAGATAGCTGATGCGACACAGCGAAATCATGTGACGGCGAGGCTGCTTCCGTGCGCTCAGAAAATCAAACGTGTCGTATTGATTCAGCTTGATCGCGAGTTTCTGGACGGAATCCGTGTCGGAACCGGGGACGTTCTCGATGGCATCCAAGGCCCCTTTCACCCGGGCCATCGTTTCCGAATCCGAACTGCCTTGCACTTCGCAATCCTGTGACAGGGGCTTGAATATGGCCCGGTTTTTCCCC
>JAPULD010000307.1 GCA_027295365.1 Planctomycetota bacterium | reverse complement strand
GCGATCGTGCCCCGCAGGCCGTGGTAGTGGCCTCCAAAGCGGGGCTTGCCCTCGTAGGTCGCCCAGGTCTGCGGCTCTCCGCGCCAGTTGTAGTTGCCGTAGTAGAACATCCGGTAGCCGGTGGACTCGAACACGCGATCGGTGACGACGGGCAGGATCTCGTTGCGCGCGAAATCCACCTGGGCGGGAATCGCCGCGGGATGGCGCGGCGTCTCGTAGGTTACCGTGTACCGGTGACGCGAACCGTTGGTGGTGTGCAGGTCCATCACCACGTGAGGATCCCACTCGGTGGCGAAACGCACCATCGCTTGCGCTTCGGGCGACTCCAGCTTGATGTAGTCGCGATTGAGATCGAGTTCCATCGCGTTGGAGCGCAGGCCGACCTCCTCCGGCCCGTTCTGCCCGCGCCGGTGTTCGGCGATGGGGCCGAACTCGTCGTTGCCATCGGCGTTGTAGATGGGAGCGAACACGATGACCAATTTGTTGAGCAGGGGATGATCGGGATTAGTGGCGATCTCCCGGATGAGCATGAGCAGGGCTTCCTTGCCGCACACTTCCCCGGCGTGGATGTTGCCGAACGCGAAAAAGATGGGCTTGCTACTGGCCCTGGCCTGGGCGGCGTTCTCGATGGGGGGGTTGGCGAGGATGACGAGGGGGAGTGTCTTGCCCTTGACGGACTTGCCCAACACCCCTCGGCGCATGATGGAGGATTGGGCCTCGATTTTGTCGAGCAGCTCCATGACTTGTGCATGGGAGGCAGTTTGGGTGAAGTCGCTGGACTCGGCAATGGTGTTCAATGACTCCTGACCCAGAGTTGGAACATGGGGAATGAATAGAATCATCAAGAATGACAAAACGAAACGCATTGGCGAACTCCGATACGATGAAACCGTTGAAAAGATAAGTGCGGATATACTTGTATTCTCTGTCATGAATCTATGGGGTCGAGCAGTATGACGCAACGGGGTATTGAACAGGTTGAGAAACTTCGAGATGTGATTCAATGCCCACACTGCCAGTATTCGCTTCGGGGTCTGGCTGGGGAAAAGGTGACGTGCCCCGAATGCGGCCAAAAAATCAATGTCGCCCTGCTGATCTCAATAAATTGGGAAGGGGCATGGTACAAGGCTCCATTTTACAACATGCTGGCTGTTCCGGTTGCGTGGGTCTGTCTTGCCACCATCGTGTTGGCCATTTGTGCGTTTGATTATTCTTATTACAGATTCGATTTAAGGAGTATGCCCTTTTTTCCTTTCCTCGGCTTCTTTGTCATTTGGGTAGTGCTGATATTCGCAATTGCAAAGCAATTCGGCGGGACTGAAGGCATCGTCTTGAGTGTTCTTATGCATGGCATTCTGTTTGGATACCTCATCGGATTACTTGGCAGCGTACCGGTCTTGATTCGATTGTTTAGCGATGTCATAAATTATCAAGTCGGGGTTCAAACGCTCATCAATATCCTCATTTTAATTTTCTTCATTGCCCTCCTTTATTCGACCAGACGGGCTGAGCGATTCGTTGGTGGACGATGCGTAAGACGATACCTGCGGGTGAACTCGTCTACGTGATATCATGCCGCCATGAACATTGAACAAGCCCGATCGCTGATGGAAGACTGGACGAGCAACCCGGCCCTGCGGGTTCACATGGAATGCGTGGGGGCGTGCATGGGGGGGTATGCCGACCAGCTTCATCAAGGAGATGATTCGCTCAAGGGACGCTGGATCGTGTGTGGCATTCTCCACGACTACGATTACGAGAGGCATCCCTCGCTGGAGGAACATCCTAAAGTGGGGGTGGCGCACCTGCGCGAGCACACGGACGTCGATGACGAAATTCTTGACGCGATCATGGGGCACAACCCCGCCATGGGGGTGCCTCGGAATTCCGAAATGTCCAAAGTGCTTTTCGCGGTTGACGAACTCGCGGGGTTCATCGTCGCTTGCACAAAGGTCAGACCCAACGGTATCAGCGACCTCGCCCCCAAGAGCGTGAAGAAGAAGCTCAAGGACAAGGCGTTCGCCGCCGCGGTCTCGCGCGAGGACATTCGGCTCGGCATCGAGGAACTGGGCGTCGATCAGACCGAGCACATCCAGACCTGCATCGATGCGATCCGCGGGGAAGCCGAGCGGCTGGGGGTCTGAAGGATTTGAATTCAGAATGTTCGACCAATCGGGGGTCGGTTCCCCGGTGTGCTTCGGAAGACTTCGCATTCCGGGGGTGCTGCACTATCCGTGGCACCCGAAAACGATGAGTGCGTTTGATTTAGGAACGAACCGACTCGCTCGCTTGTGGCGTGACCTCGATCTCGAGGCTTGACGACTTGTCAAGCACGAGGCGGATCGTTCTCGCGATCGAAGTGGGGTCGAGGCCGCACTCTTCGAGCTGACCATCGCGCGAGCCCTGATGGATCCACATGCTGGGAATGCCCAGTCGCGTGATGAGCCGCGTATCCAGTTCAAGCTCATGGCATGCTTCGAGGATCGAGGAGCCGAATCCACCGATGATGCCATGGTCCTCGATGGTGATCACTGGGATGTTTCGCTCAAGCAGCGACGTGAGTAGTTCCCCATCCACAGGCTTGGCGAAGCGGGCGTCATAGACGTCGATCGTGTATTCGCCATTGAGGATCTCGATCGCCTTCAGGGCATTGATGTTCATCACGCCATAGCCCAGGATCGCCAGGTCGGGTGATTCATTGACCACCAGGGGGCGGGCCTTGCCCGGCACGAAGGGCGGGCATTGCTCATCCTTGAACTGATCGCTCACGTTGTCGCGTGGATATCGGATGCAGGAGAGGCCTTCGTCATACGTACGCATGAATTCGAGACCCGCCAGCAGGGATGGTTCGTCCATCGCCGCCATCAGGATGGCCTTGGGGAAAACCTTCATGAGACTGATGTCGCAGAAGCCATGGTGAACGGCACCATCTCCCCCCACGAGACCGGCTCGGTCGAGGCACAGCCTTACGGGGAGGCCCTGCAAGGCCACTTCCTGGAACACCTGGTCGAAGGCACGTTGCAGGAAGGTGGAGTACACCGAGAAAAATGGCTTGAACCCGGTCTTGGCGAGACCCGCCATCATGTCCATGGCGTGTGATTCGCAAATGCCGGTGTCCCAGGTGCGATCGGGGAATTCGTTCATGACCTTGACCATGCCGGTTCCATCGGGCATGGCCGCGGTGGCGGCGACGACTTTCTCATCGTTTCGCATGAGGTCGATCATGGCCTCGCCATACGCGCTGGTGAAGCTTCGTCCCGACGTCTTGAGGCGGACCTTGCAGCCTTCGCTTTCGAGGTGCTCGCCATTGGTGACTTCAAAGGGTTTTGGCGAATGGAATGTCGTCGCGTCGCCCTCGGCGAAGTTGTACCCCTTGCCCTTGGTCGTGTGAACGTGCAGGACGAGGGGGCGATCGAAGTCCTTGACCTCGAGCAGCATGTCGATGAGCGAGGGCAGATCGTGCCCATCGAGAGGGCCGACGGTGAGCAGGCCGAACTTCTCGAACCACGCATCCTCGGTGACGCAGTCCTTGGCCAGTTCGCCCAATCGATGATACATGTCACCGATGACGGAGCCGCCCGGCACATGCGAGAGGGCTTCCTTGCCGAGGCGTTTCATCTTGAGATAGGCGGGGTTCACGCGCACGCGATCGAAGTAGGCCGCGACGGCACCCTGGGGTCGTGCGATGGACATGCCATTGTCGTTGAGGACGACGAGGAATTGTCGTTTCAACGTGCCGGCGTTGTTGAGACCTTCCATGGCGACGCCGTTCACGATGGAGGCGTCACCGATAAGCGCGACGACGCGTCGACCATCAGGATTGGTCTTGGGTTCGAATGAATCCTTCTTGAGCAGATCTCCTCTGGCCATGCCCACGGCCGTCGAGATCGCCGTCCCCGCATGACCGACGGTAAAGAGATCGAACTCCGATTCACGGGGATCTGGGAAACCCGAGAGGCCATCGCGCTGGCGAAGCGTGGAGAGTCGGGGGAAGCGTCCCGTGAGCAGCTTGTGGGGATAGCATTGGTGGCCCACATCAAAGAGCAGTCGGTCATGACCGAAGTCAAAGACG
>JAPULD010000306.1 GCA_027295365.1 Planctomycetota bacterium | reverse complement strand
TTGTTGTTGCCGGGGCTTGCGTGGAGTGGGTCATCGACAGCACCATTGATCAAGGACGGCTCGCAGATACGAGGCATACACCAGTCCTGGCTCGTCTTCGCCCGGGAATTCGACGGCAAGTTTCCCAGACCGAGCGAGATTTCGAATCAGGAACTCAAAGATTTGGGGGGTGAAACATTTGCACCCGACGTTTTCGTCGATCAGAACCACCTAGACACGACGGCCAACCTCTTCAGCATCATGATCATGCAGAATTACATCTCGCCCGAATTGTGTGTTGGACCGACCGAGCCCAGTGGCAGCGTGTTTGTTCACGATGACTACAACTGGGACGTGTACGATCCCGTCGCGAACGTTCATTGGGACGATCAGTTTTCAGCCGACCTCGATTCCACGTCCCATGTTTCCTATGCACACATGCCATTGTTTGGTGAGAATGTGAATCGACATTGGCGCGACACGATGAGCGATACATTCCCAATCGTCGGCAATCGTGGACCAAAAGACGGCGATGACCCGAGTTCGATCACGTTAAAAATCCACGGGTCGAATAAAAAATGGTTGGGAAACATCATCTTCAACGACAATCACGTTGTTGTCTCGAGCGAGATGGTTTTCGATCGCGTCGATGAAGATGGGAACACGTTCTCAGATCACATCTTCCGATTCGACCAAGCAAAATCCGGCCTCGACGCCATCCTGACCTTCACCAAGGCCATGACCGAGGACGGCCCCGTCGTGCAATGGGATTGAGGCGTGAGAGGACATGACCACGCATTCTGATGCGTTTTCCCCTCGCCTGAGCCGCATAGACCTGCCATAATGAGCCCTACCAGATCATGGAGCACGCCCATCATGGCCAAGAAGGACCGCGAGAAACTCAGGAAAGCCAAGGCCAAGAAGGCGAAGAATGTCCAGGCTGCGAAATCCGCGCGGGCCGAGACGAAGGATGGCCAGGCCTCCATCGGGAGCCAAAGCAAGCCATTTGGCGTGGATAGCGTTGGCCGCGCCGTACCGGGGAGCAGTGGTGGCGGTGGAGCAGGCGACGGGGGCGGTTCGCCACTGATGCCCAGGCGGAGCAAGAAGGGATAAGACTTCCTCACATGGGTTTCAGGAATCCCGGGGGGTCCGGGGTCCGGGGGGGGCGTGGGGTCAGGGTGTTGGATCCCTCGATCATTGCCTCCGCTTCCCGAGAAGTGACTTCCATCGCATCCCATCTCTTTTTTTGGGGTGAACTTCAAGAGGGGGAAGTCTGTATAGACCGATGAAGCCCAAGGACCTGAAGCGGCGAATCGAGAGGTTCGCCGCTTTGCTCATCCTCATACAGTGGATATTGACATGAACAATCGAGAACGCGTACTCATTTATAGCCTGTTGCTCGGCCTGCTTGGCTTGAATGGCCTGCTCCTGCTTGGCTCATCAGGCCCAGAGGCCTACGCCGGGATGCCCACTTTTGAAGATATCCTTGGCCCCGTGGATGGCGTCGAGTTGATCGCGGAGGACGATGACGACAACTTCATCCTCCGTAATGCCGAGGGTCGGCCAAGCTGGGGCGATGATGCCCCTCACCGCGCTCATTCCATGGCGTTCGTGCACATCGGCCGAGTGCTCAACCAGCAGCTCTCCGCCGAGATCTTCGAGGAGGAGCGCGAATCGATGCGCGAGGAGATCCAGGACAAGGAATCGGAAGTCAACGATCAGCTCACGAGTTGGCAGGAAGAACTTGGTGAATTGGACCCCAACAGCCCCGAGGCGAGGGGCATACGCCAGCGAGGAAGCTCGCTGCTTCAGGACTATCGCGTGTGGGTTACGACGCAACAGGACCAACTCGCCGCGAAGCACCTCGAACAGGCGTACCGCGAACTGATCGACGCGGTCGATGTCGTCGCCGATCGCATGGACATTGATCTCGTCTATCGCTTCACCCCCACTGATGATGAGTTCAAGTCCCGGGGTCTGGAACAGGCAACGATGGCCATCAGGCTTCGTCCTGCGCTTCGGTACCCTGAAGAGCTCGACATCACGCTGGACGTGATGGAGGAACTGTCCCTCGAGTTCGAATGAGCCGGTGTTCCTGGGGTGCCGTCTCACTGAAGGCATGGGCCGGTCTCTCTCAAAGTGACGACGCGGGCCTATGATCGAGCCACCATGCCCCTGCCCATCAATACCAACCCATCCAGCCCTTCATCCGGGAATGCCTCGGACGATGCTCCATCGTTTGGCCCCGACCACACGCCCTATGACACCCTGGGGGGCGACGAAGCAGTGCGGCGTCTCGTCGATACGTTCTATGACACCTTGGATCGCGATGAGCGATTCGCATCCATCCGTGCGTTGCACCAGCGTGATCTCACCGATGCTCGTCAGAAGCTTTACGAATTCCTGTCCGGGTGGCTGGGCGGACCACAACTGTACATCGAGAAGTACGGGCACCCTCGACTGAAAGGTCGGCACATGCCTTTTCCCATCGGTGATTCACAAAGAGATGAATGGCTCGGGGCCATGAACCTGGCGATGGATGCTCACCACGTCGAGGGCGAAATCCGCACGTTTCTCGAGGCGCGATTCAATCACGTGGCGAGCTTCATGAGAAACCAGGAAGGGTCGTGATGAACCAGGCCAACCGGGAGTCATGGCGGTCGACTACTCGGAAACATATCCCTGCAACAATGTGCGAAGCTTGTCCGGTTTCTGCCATCTCTCATAGAGCGTGATCAAGCTTTGCTTTGCGTTGCGAGTGCGCGGATCGCCTTGTCCCACGTTCTGAATGAGAATCCGGTACCCCTCTCTCAGCATTGCCTCGGCCCGCTCGTACTCCGCTTGATCGACCACGCACTGAGCCCAATGCACGAGGATGTCGGCCGTCCAGAAACTCTCCTCGCCATGAATCCCCGCCATGGCCTCGTAACAGGCGAGGTAGAGGGCCTCGGCTTCGTCAATCCGTCCTTCCAGGCGAAGAAATTCTCCCAACCAGGCAAAGTGCAACGCCAGGTCATGATCATGAGGACGTTGCTTCATCAAGGCTCGAAAGACATCGTCGTAGACATGCGTTGATTCGCCGATCATGAACAACGCCACGGACTGATCAAATTCGAACAGTTGACCCTGAGCGTCTTCGGTCAACTCGACTTCGATTCGGATCGCCCTCTGGATGAGTCGTTCCGCCTCTTCCCGGCGATCAACCGCAAGCTCGACCAACCCGAGTTGCCAACAGGCGTCGGCCAACGCGGGATCCGCGATCTTCCGGGGCATGAGTTCAATGACTTCCCGGTACTGATCCCGGGCCGCGGCGAAATGCTGACGCTCACGCAGGGAATACGCATAGCTGCGCAAGCATTCGATCATGTATCGACCGGTCCCATCGCCCTGGGCGCGAAAGGCCTTGATGGCCTCGCGATACATTCGATCCGATTTCGGAAAACGCTGCTGTTGTCGGAGCATCGCCGCATACCCGAAGGTGATCCGGGCCTGCAGTTCCGTGGGGGATTCGTTCTTTGCCCTGAAGAACCGAAGGGCCTCCAGATACAATCGTTCGGCCTCGTCATAATTCGGCGGATCGGACACGTACCAGAGTGCGAACCCGAGATAGCCCTTGCATTCAGCCAGCCTGACATCGAGTTCATCGTACAACTGGCTGCGGATGTCCATGGCCTCCTGCAATATCTCGACGCTCCCGGATCGGCGTTGAAACACCAGCGCATGCCCGTAGAGCACGAGACAATCCGCCACGCTCTGATCGGGACGACCATGTTGGTAGTCATAGAGTTCCAGCGCCGTGCGCGCATGATCAGCCGCCTTGGGCCAGTCCCACAGGCTGGCATACGTTTCGGCGATGGCGTAGTTCACGCCCGCCTGTACGCGAGGTCGATCGGCCATCTCCGTGTCCAGCCGCGTCGAGGCATCCTCAAGCAGTTTCTCGATGGTGAATTCATGTCCCGAGTGATAGGGGCTGGCCTCGACAAGCGTCTGTTGCAGAAAGCGGTTCACATCGTCGGCGTCACGGCGGGCGGCCATGGCGACGTTCCGCTCAAGCCGCGCTTCGTTGAATCCGCGCAGGGAGGCCGCAGTCCCGACGATCATCGTCAACCCGACCAGGAAGGCCGCCGCGACGATCGTCTTGTTTCGACGAATGAATTTCGAAGCTCGATAACTGAAGGTGCTGGCCCGAGCCATCACGGGCTTCCCCTCGAGATGGCGGCGGATGTCCGCGGCGAGATCCTGCACCGTCGGATAGCGTCGTTCGGGACGTTTGGACATCGTTTTGAGAACAATGTTGTCCAGATCACCATGCAACTGACGCTTGAGTTGATCGGATCGAACGCCTCGGTCTCGCGCCACCTCGCCGGGGGTCTTCCAGATGCGTTCCACGCCTTCGTCGAAAACCATGCGAGGGCGCAGCGCCATCTGGCTGAGACGAACCGGCTCGATCTCGCAGATGATCTGTTCCTTTTCATAGCGAGGCAGCGTGTGCAATTGATAAGGACGGTGACCCGACAGCAACTCGTAGAGCACCACCCCCAGGGAATACAGATCGCTGGCGGTGGTGATGCGATCCCCCCGGACTTGTTCGGGACTGGCATATTGCGGCGTCATCGCCCGCTGTCCGGTCTGCGTGAGATCCAAGTCGTTCTGACTTCCATCCTCGTCCAGCATGCGGGAAATACCGAAATCAACCAGCTTCGGAAGTCCTTCATCCGTCACGAGAATGTTGCTGGGCTTGAGGTCCCGATGAATGATGAGATTCTGATGCGCCGAATGCACCGCATCGCAGACGGCCAGAAACAATTCCAGACGCGCCTCCAACGAGCATGCCCGCTCATCGCAATACATATCGATCGGCACGCCTTCGACGTACTCCATGACCATGTAAGGTCGATCGTCGAATGTCGTGCCGCCGTCGAGCAGGCTGGCGATGTTCGGATGCTCCAGTTTGGCCAGCAACCTTCGCTCGCGATGAAATCGCTCCTTCAAATGACGGGTGTTCATCCCGCGATTGATGAGCTTGATCGCGACCTGTTTCTCGAACTCCTCGTCGTCGCGCACCGCCAGATAGACGGTGCCCATGCCACCCGAGGCCAAGACCTGCATGATGCGATAGCGTCCGATGCGCATGCCGATCGGTTCGCCGGCTGAGATGTCGAGCAGCAGGCAGTCGATGTTCGGATTGTCAGAAAGCTCCATGAACGAGTCGGCCTCGTCATCAAGCTCGATCATGTCGTGTACGGAACGCAGCAACTGTTCGTCATCGCCACACGCATCAATCAGGAATCGATGTCGATCCGCCGCGGGACGATCCAGCGCCGAATCCACGAGTTGACGAACTTGTCGAAGCGATTCGGGCGTCATTCCCCCTGCCCTTCGGTGAGTTGACGATACAGCCACAGCTTGGCGAAACGCCAGCCCCGGACGATCGTGCTCACCGATACCTCCATCACCTCGGCGGTCTCCTCGGCCGTCATTCTCCCGAAGAACCGGAGTTCGACGATCCGGGCCAGTTGTTCATCCATCGCATTCAACTTTTCCAGGGCCTCATTGAGTTCCACCAGATCGGTGCCGCGCGTTTCGTATTCGTTAAGCGCTTGTTCGAGTTGGAGGCGACGACCGCCCCCGTTACGTTTCTGCGCATTTCGCCTCCGAGCATGGTCAACCAGGATCAGACGCATGGTGTGGGCGGCCCGGATCTTGATGATTTGCGGATCACGAGGTTGTTCCTTGCGGGATTTCTGCATTCGCAGAAAGGCCTCATGGACCAGTGCGGTGGGCTGAAGCGTGTGATCATTCCGCTCGTGAGCCAGATATCGACGGGCAATCTGACGCAGCTCGGAGTACACCCCATCCACATCCTCGTTGAATCGATTTGAATGATCGCTCTTGACCATAACGTCGTTCTTTCAGCAAGCTCCCTTGCTTGTACGAGGAGTTCGAGCCCCGGATTCGGAAAATGTGGATTCCCATCAACGCCACCTGGGCGTCCCTGAATCAAACGAGGGCGAATTTCCAGCCTGGATGTTAATCCAGGAAATTTTAAGTCCAAATCTGGAACAAAAAGTCTCTTCTTTTTTGGGTTTTCCCCCATAATGGGTTCATGAATGCGACCGGTGCCCCCAAACCTCTCGTAAGCTTTCAGCATCAATAACTGTTTTTCGGACGTATGTAACAGTAGGAAACTGTGAATGAAGCGACCTATTTTGACATTGATCGCCACGTGCCTGTGCCTCAGCGCCGGGATTCCCACCAGCATCGCTCAACCGGCCACGAATCATGATGTCCAGGTGCTGCCCAGTGGGGTTGTCATCGTCGATGGCCATCCGTTCATGTCCTGGCTTGAGTACGTGCAATCAGACTTCTTTCTCGAAAATGGCATGCGTTGCGGCGTAAGCGATCCGAAAGGAATCGTCCAGGCCAAGGCGCTCGCCATCCAGGGCCCGCCCAGCGACTGCACCTTGACATTCAGCAACCCCTCCTCTGAGTACGACCCAGGGGTTGAGAAGTACCTCATTCCGGTAGTCGTGCATGTCATCCAGCATACCGATGGTACGGGCTATCTCGATGCGGCCACGATCCAGAGCCAGATCGACATCCTCAACGAGGACTTCCTGGCCCTGCCCGGCACCAACGGAGCCGCAGGCACCGATATTCAAATCGAATTCTATCTGGCCACCGTTAATCCCTCGGGCAACCCGACCAATGGCATTACGTATACCACCAACGATACCTGGTTCAACGATGACGGCACGTATTACAACACGCTGGCCTGGGATACGAATCAGTATATGAATATCTATACCAACACCGCGGGAGGCTTTCTTGGCTATGTGCCGGGCCTTCCTCAGCACGGCATCGTGGGCTCCACCGCCGATCGGATCGTCATTCTTTACGACTCGTTCGGACGTAATTCCCCCTTGGTGCCCTATGACCAGGGACGCACCGCGACCCACGAAGTCGGTCATTACCTCGGTCTGTATCACGTGTTCAGCGGGTGCGGGACGCCTTGCACCAGCAGCGGTGACCTGATTTGCGACACATTCCAGCAATCCACACCCAATGGTGGCTGCAGCAACGCATCCACGTGCGGCGAGACGGATTCATTCCGCAACTACATGGATTACACCAATGATCTGTGCATGACGGACTTCACGTATGGACAAGCGTTGCGAATGCGATGTTCACTGGAAAACTGGCGTTCAGATTTGTGGGAATCGGCATTAAGCTGCCCGATCCCGCCAACGCCTGATTGCAACGAAAACTGCATTCTCGATGCTGATGACATCGCCGCCGGCACCTCGACTGACTGCAATCAGAACGCGATCCCTGATTCCTGTGAATTCGGAGGCTCGTTTGCCGGGAATTCAGGAGTCCAGGGTCCGATCGGGACGGGCATTTCGGTGACTCATGTATTTCCTTCACCCCCACCCGCCTCTGGCGATGTCACGATTTCCTTCCAGGCGGTCGCCGATATCACGTCCCGGAGCCAGAGACTGAACATCTACCTCAACAACACGTTCGTCGGATTGGTGTATGAAGAAACGGTTTCCGTCTCCTGTGCGAATCCACCCGCGCTCGATGACATGGTCATTCCTTTCGCGACGTACAACAGCCTCGTCAATGGCGGCGATGCGACGATCCGAGTGGATGCCAACGGCGTCATGGATCCCCTTGCCTGTTCTGGCACGACCGTCGAATTCGATATGACGTATGACACCTCCACGGCGGTTGACGTCAACTTCAACGGCATCCCGGATTCGTGTGAATACGCCAATGGCGACAACAACCTCGATGGTGTTATCGATGTTGACGACCTGCTCGCCCTGCTCGCCAAGTGGGGTGCATGCAGCCTGCCTTGCCCCGAAGACACCGACCTCGATGGCGATGTGGATGTCGACGACCTGCTAAACCTGCTCGCCGGCTGGAGTTGATCGATGAACATTAAACTAGAGCGACGAAAGGGAATGCTTCTTGTTTAATCGCACTCAGGGGAAAAGTCATGAGGGACCATCATCGTGCGCTCTCAATGCTTCCGATTCTGGCGGGAACGATTTTCGCGTCGAATGCTGTTGAAGGGCAGATCCAGCCCGAAGGGTATCGGTGCGGTGATCAATACGATCCGCGGCGAGTCTACAAACTGACCAACAACGACTCGACGGCCATCACGACTCGAACCGTGGCCTGCGGAGCTGGTTTTCAAAGCGCCTACGCCCATTGGTTCGATCTTTCGGCCGAGCCGGTAATCATGGGCGAATACACCGTATTGAAATGCGTCGATTTCAGTTTCTGGTCCAGTTCGTATGGATTGAACCAGCCGCTGTTCATCCGGGTGTACGAGGATCAGACCCCCGGTCGTCAGGGCGTTTGCACCGACCAGGGGTTCGGCGATCCGAGCGATCCGGGACCCGACGTCGCCGGTCGCGTTCTGCTCTGGGAAGGGACGATCGTCTTCGAGCCGAGTCTCTCCGGTGTTGACAGCACGGTTTTGCCCAGACCCGACGGCGATCGAAGTGTGCTTGTCGGACCGGACATCATCGGCGGTCCTCTCGGTACACCCGACGGCATTCCGGACGGTATCCTGCTCCCACCCGGAATTCAGTTCTTCATCGAGATCGGTGATCAGGGTGAGGCCATTTCTCGATTCGGGGCTAATACTGGCGGCGAAGCCGGGGACACCGAAGGGCCATCGTCCGCGCGTGTTACCTGGACGCGAAATCCATCCTGCTTTGGAGGCGGTTGCACGAATCCAGGCGGTCTCGACGGCGGCGATTACGCGAAGTGGATGGAGTTCGGGCCGAACTTCGGCGATCGCGACATTGTCATGGTCGCCACTCTGTATCGTACCGAGCTCGATCTCTTCATCAGTCCACTTCCGTTCTGCCCGACCGACATTACGGGTCCGGCCGGCCAACGTGACGGGCTGACCGAAATCTACGATTTGCTTGTCCTGCTGGGCAATTGGGGCATGTCCTGTCCACCTCGCCCGACGGGTGATGTCGCACCGGAACTGTTTGGCGACTGCGTCGTCGACGTCGAGGATCTGCTGGCAGTCCTCGGCGCCTGGGGGACTTGCCCAAATCCGAACACCGACTGTCCCGCGGTCGGCTGGCAAGACAACGCCTTCGCCGATGTCAACGAGGGTCTCTTTCCATTTGACATCGATGGCACGCTCGACGGTCCGCACCGGCCCCGCACCAACGACATCAACACCCTTCTCAACGGACCAACGGCCTGCGGTTGGCACGATTATGGGGTTGACGTCATTCCCGGAGGATTCCGCTGGGGCGATGCGTTCGGAATCGACCTCGTCTCCGGCGTTCGGGGCGGCGACATCTGGTTTGAATACACCTCCACGATCGACGGGACCGTCGTCATCTCGACCCAGAGCGACTGCGGGCCGGGAGAAATCAGCGACACGATCCTCGAGGTCTACAGCCTCTCTTTTTCTGGACTGCCCTGTCCATTTTTCTGGACTCAACTTATCGCCTGCAACGATTCTTCCGCGGCCGCCTGTGGCGATCACGCCAGAGTCGAACTCCCGACCTCCATCGGATCAAAACATCTCATTCGGATTGGTGGAAAGCTTGGCGAGCAGGGTTCAGGGTTGCTCGCAATTCAACCAAAGTAATCCCATCGCAAGACACGTTCAATCAAGCCTCGACCAGACTCTCGATCCTTGGGAAAAGCGCAATCTTAGTGATGCTTGTCCCGGGTTTGAGCCCTCCCCATGTGGCCAGTTCGAGCATGTCACCATCCGAGGGGTCGATGTCCTGACCCAACGCCTCCCAGAGTTGGGGAATGCGGTCAGGCAATGCCGCCCAGAGAATCAATGACGCAATTCGGATGGCCTCGATACATTGGTAGAGGATCGCGCCCAGTTCATCGCGCTTGGAATCGTCCTTGGCCAGCTTGAAGGGTTCGGTCTGGTTGATGAACGCATCGATCCGTCTGAGAAGCGCCAACCCCTGGCCCACCGAGCCGGGCAGATCGAAGTTGGCCATCGACTGCGTGGCGTTCTCCACATGCTGGCTGGTGATTGCAGGCCAATCGAGATCGCCAATTTCGAGTCTCTGGCCATCAACGATCTCACTAGGTGCCTTTCCATCAAAGTACTTGTTGATCATGGCGGTCACGCGGCTGGCACAGTTGCCCAGGGTGTTCACCAGATCCGTGTGGTAAATATCGTGGTAGTGTTCGGAAGAGAAATTTGCATCCGTCGCCCCAAGTGGCCCCTGCGTGATCATGTAATATCGCCACATATCGGAGCCATAGGCATCCAGATAATGATTGATCGCATCAAGATCGATGAAATTACCTAGAGATTTGCTCATCTTCTGGCCTTCTCGTATCCAAAAGCTGTGAGCGTACACACATCGAGGCAGTGGCATGTCCAATGCCATCAAAATGCACGGCCAGATGACCGTGTGGAACCACAGGATTTCCTTTCCGACAACGTGATATGTTGCAGGCCAGTACTTTTCGCGCCCTTTTTGCGCTTCGCTTTCAGACTCAGCGAGCCCAAGCCCCGTGATGTAATTCATCAGGGCTTCGATCCATACATAGATCACATGCTCATCGTGATCAGGCATGGGAACGCCCCAGGAGAAGCTGGTCCGGCTCATGGGCACATCCAGCAAGCCATCACGCAATCGTCCCAGGATTTCGTTTCGCCTGGCCTGAGGCTTGATGAAGTCAGGATTCTCCTCCAAGAGTTTTTCCATGCGAGCCTGATACGCACTGAGCCTGAAGTAGTAATTCTTTTCCTTGGTCTTCACGAGTGGCCGGCCGGACACGGGCGATTTGTACTCGAGGTCTTTGGCCTTGTTTTCGGGGATGTATTCCTCTTGTCCCTCGTCGTACCAGCCTTCAAATTCGCCCAGATAGACATCTCCCGTCGCTTCCAGTCGTCGGACCAATACCTGTACTTGGCGGAGGTGCCGATCCTCGGTTGTGCGAATGAAATCATTGTTCGTGAAGTCAAAAAGAGCCATCACGCGCTTGAATTCCGCCGCATTCTCGTCCACGAGCTGCTGCGGTTCGATCCCCCGGGCTGCCGCCGCTTTTTCGATTTTCATTCCATGCTCGTCGGTTCCGGTCAGGAAAAAGACGTCTTCACCTTGAAAGCGAAAAAAGCGAGCCCACACATCGCAGAGGATGGTCGTATAGACATGCCCAATGTGCGGCTTGTCATTGACGTAATAGATCGGAGTCGTGATATACAAAGGAGATCCAGCCATGGCGGCGGATTGTACTTCTCGGTATCGATCCTGCCCTGCTCATGCCTGAGAAATTGCTCAATTCATGCTCTCACGACATAAAGAGGCTATCCTGAATTACTGCGATCAATGACGATGCATTGCGGCCTTTTCCCATCGGCATCGATTCGATACCTTGGGATCCACGGCGCATCACGAGGATCACAGTCGCGATTGAGGACCATTGGAACCTGGAGTTCTTCTTGGATCGACCAGAATTCGAAGAATTGGCATTGCAGCACCTCGACGCCATGTTTCGCATGGCGATGCAGCTGAGCCGCCATCCGGATGAGGCCGCTGATCTGGTCCAGGAGGCATATCTCAAGGCTCTTCGCTTTGCGGATCGCTTTGAGGAACAAGGGGGCGGGATTCGACCCTGGCTGTTCAAGATTCTCCACAATGTTTTCTACACCAAGCTGGCCAAGGCCAAAAGGGGAGGTGTTCTGGTCGATGATCTCCCCAATGCAGTCTCGAATGAACCCTCCCCTGACGAACCGGGACCAGCCTGGAATCTGGCGAGTCTCGACTGGGAGCATGTGGATGACCAGATCAAAGAGGCCATTGACAGCCTGAAACCCGAATATCGAAGCGTGCTCCTGCTTTGGGGGGTTGAAGGCATGAAGTATCGAGAAATCGCGGAGATTCAAGCTGTCCCGATTGGGACTGTTATGAGCCGCCTTCATCGAGCCAGATCGATCTTGACGGAACAATTAAAGGAATTCGCCGAAGAAAAAGGGCTTCTCAGTGGTTAACTCTTCGCTGAAAGCCAGGAAACCAGAGGTATCGGAGAGGAATGACGAAAATCACATCGGGATTCCAGCTTTGAATTCCCGGAACTGGCGACCATGACCATGAACGAACAACCTTCCATCCAAGACATCCGACGCTACATCGATGGCGAACTCGATGATGCCCTTGTCCGGCAGATCGAAGAGTCGCTTGAGCACGACGTCAAACTCCGCAAGATGATCGAGTTCGAACGCCGATTAAAGAACCAGGTCCTGACGGTGATCAGCAAGGAGACGCCAGCCGCACCTCCAGACTTGGCCGATCGCATCCGCGAATCGCTTGCTCAAGCTGATGAAGCGACCCAGACGCAAGAGTCAGATTCCGCCCCCAGGATCAACTTACCCGGAATCTTCACCGGTCCTCAGCGGGCAAACGTCTTTGCGGTCGCCGCGGTACTTTCGATCGTCGCGGGAGCCATCCTGTTTGGCATCTTCGGTCGCCCCATCGACGACCAGGCGACACCCCATTCGTTCGTGGACTTGCTGCATGAGTCAGCCCAGTTCATTTCAAATGAACACCTTCGATGTGCAATGGATTCCGGCAATCTTCAGCAGAAGCTGATCTACTCCGATCAGTCAACCGCGAATCGTGAGTTGGCATCGTTGCTGGGCGTGGACTCCATTCCCCGCTTCGATCTTTCGGAATTGGGCTATGCCTTTCGGGGGGGAGGCGAATGCGGGGTTCCGGCCGGCAACGTCTCAGGACATATCATGTTTGAGCGTCTTGGAGCGACGTTCGAATTCCCCAACATGGTAAGCATTTTCATGGTGCGCGATCGTGGCCAACTCGATCAGAATTCATTCATTCGCACCCCACTTGGCGACTGGATTGATTGTAATGGTGGCTCCCAATGCACCAAGCAGGTTCTGAGCGCCACCAATGGCAATATCCTGTTCTTTGTCTGCTGTTGCAACGAGGGTGAATTGGAGTCGGTGCTGGAATTGCTGACCAGACAGATGCTGGGGCCATAACCAGGGGGACCGGTCCGGTAATTCCGTTTTTTCATCCCTTGGCCTCATTCCGGAGGCTCGATGCATGGTTATCCGGCAATTTGCCGATGCATCTGGGCACAGCGGTTCGGATAGAATGATGTTGTCACTTTCCGAGTCGTCCAAGCCTGAGGTGGTCATGATGCGTATTCATTCCCAATCCTTGTTGATGATCTGCGCCGCCTTGATGGCCGGGTCCTGGGCGAACACTGCCTTTGCGCAGGATGCACTCGGAGCAGGCAACGCCCTGGACGCCAATCTCAACACGCGCTCTCGGAGCAACATCGCAACGCCGAGAATCAACTTTCGTCAACGCAATCTCCTCATTACTGGCGATGTCACCGGGGGCCGCGGTTTCCGCGGCACGGTGGGCTATAACGCCGTGGGCGATTTCGGGGGCCGACTCGGCTCCGATGACCTTTTTCCATTCCTTCGAGACAGCGCTCTTTCCAGTCGTGAATTCTCAAGGCTAGGCCCCGCGTTTACGAATATTCGCCATGGCGCCACCTTTGGCGGGCTTGAATATCGACGCTCCACGATCAGCCGAGGCGTGCAGAATCTTCCCGGCGGCACTTTTCGTACATCCGACCTCACGCCTTCGCTCATGCAAATGAAGGAGATGTCCCTCGCCCGAGGTTTCACCAAGCCTCGTGACGCACTGTTCGAACCCAGTCCGCTCGGGCGGGCTCTCACCGTTGATGGCCGAGCGGTCGAACTCACGGCTTCCAGCCTTCAGGGTATCTCGATGCGAGAGATCGATCCGGCCGAGGCGAACTTCATGACGAGTTTCGATCGTGTCCGCGTGGCTGAGGACACTCGACAGGGGCGAAGTGCATCGCGTCTTGGATTCGAGTCTATGGTCCGGAATTCGGATCTTCTTTCCGAGTCGTTGATCGTCGATTCGGCACGTGTTGATACAACGTCACAGCAATCGGCGGAGGAGGA
>JAPULD010000305.1 GCA_027295365.1 Planctomycetota bacterium | reverse complement strand
GCCGAAGCTCTTCAGGAAGCCTATGTGGAGGGACTGCGAGAACTGCGTCGCAAGGCTTTTGCCGCGGGCTCCGTTTCGAAACGCCGGAATTTATTTCCTTTGAGCGCCATGACCACTGATGAAGAGCGCCGTTACGTCGAGACACTTGTGTCAATTCATCGGCATTCACATCAGACGATTCGTCGCCTCGCGGCAACTCTTTCCCCAAACCAGCGAGACGCGCTCTACATGGCTTTAACTTCGCCAAGTGATCCAGGTGTGGCCACGAACCTCCTGGGCCCGCACATTCCGCACCGGATGGCCGAATCCTTGGGCATCACCTCTCAATTCTTTTTTTACCCATTCAACCGAAAGGAAATGCGTTGAAACCTCTTACACTACTGTCGACCATACTTGTCTTCGCCGCGATACTCATCGTGTCTCAAGAAAATCATGCAAACTATAAGCAGACGTACCAGTTGTTTATGGATACTGAATGCAACGACGAGGTAATCGGATCGTGCTTCCAGGCATTCCCGCCTTGCACCACCGTCAACGCTCTTTGCAGTGCGTGCGACGGCATCCAAAGTCAGCAACTCTGTTTTGGGCGGCAGGTTGGAAACGATTGCATTGAAGAAACAACGCCGGGTGGATGTGGGAATGACAAACCCGGACTCTGCATACTCGTAAATATGGTGCTGAAGTGTGATGGAGATTTCACGCCCAATCCATGCCCTCGACCCCTCGTTCAGTGCAACTTGGGTGGAGGCATCCCTTCAGAATGAATCAAACACTCGCTCTACTCCTCTTGATGTCATGGACTCCACCGACGCCGATCGTGAATGATGCGTCGGCGGTTCCTTCGGTCGATGTCCTCGCGGAATATCTCGACCGGCTTGAGCGTCAGATCCATTGCATTGACACGACCGTGATATCCTGGAACCTCGGTTTTCTTGAGCAAAACGATGAAGAGAACTGGCCTGAATTTCCGGTTGATATTGATGATTTGACTCAGTACATCGTCTGGCGATGGGTCAGATGCGACGCTCGGCTGAGAATGACGAAAGCAGGGAATGGCTCCATGAACGAGTCAGATCCCTCACTGGTCAATGTCTGGGATGGCAGTTCATGGTATATGCGGAACAGCGAAATTCGGCCCGGGCAGCATGATGATGATGTGAAAGGACTCTACTTTGTCATGCCCGCGGTCGATTCGCCACTTGAGCTCTATGACTGCCTCGCGCTCTTCAATGGCGGCGGTGATTGGCCGTCTTTCGCCAGTCATCTCTCGCTTGCCGCGTCAGTTCGAGCCAGTCGATTGTTGAGCACGAATCGTGATGGAGACATGGCGAGCCTTGTCTTTTCTCAGAATGATGAAGACAGCAGGCTCATCCGCATTCAGTTGACGATGCATGATGATGAGTCGTTTCAACTGTTCTCGATCACCACCGATTCGCTTGGCGGACCTCAATCTGAATTCGCCGGCCAGGTCATGATTCGCAAGTCGCTTGTCATCGATGCCTGGGCGCAGTACGAAGGCATCCGGCTTCCCAGCGAAGCAAGGCGGCTTGGGGTCGTACTCCGACATCCCTCCCGGGTCGGCAAAACACCCCAAGCGTACTGCATCATCATGAAACGACGAATTGCCACCTTTGATGAAGCGGACGACAGTCTCTTCCTGCCTCCGATCGCCGAGCAGGGGGATCTGGTGCTCGATCAACGCATGGGGATTTCCTATGTGGTCGGCCGAAGTCGAATTGCCATTGAAAAAGAGATCTGCGAATTGAAGGATCCGATTGCCGGGCTCATTCAGCCCGCCGCATTCCTTGAACTGAAGGGGCAATTCAAGGGCAAATCCGAAATTGACGATCCGGGAGATGATAGATGAACAAGGCACTTGTTTTCAGGTTAATGATCGTTGCGGTTTCTCTTCTGGTCATTGGATCCGTCGTCGGTCGGCGTCTGTATCGAGAAGGAACCCGCCAGCCGGCGGAGGTGGACGCAAGCCCCTTGGCCGGCTCGTCCTCGATCGACTTCGGGACCGTGCGTTTTTCCGGCACGGAAGAGACGGTGAATCACGTATTCAGGCTTACCAATGCTTCAGACGAATTGGTGTCCATCCTTGATGTTGTTTCTTCCTGTGGCTGTTCCACCGCGGAGCCTTCACGCACCGACATCAACCCGGGCGAATCCGTTGATGTCGTAGCTTCTCTAAAACTGCAAGGGGGTGGAGAGCGAAACGCGACCATCTGGCTGAAGCTCAAGGGTGGTCGCACCCACACCCTGGCGTTGACCGCCCAGGGCCTGCGGTTGAACGGGGCGCAATTGTCTCATCTGGTCGTGGACATGGGTGGGGTCGAGGAAGAAGAACAAGGTATCAATGTGTCTGCAGAAATCCTCGCCACCGCGTACACACAACCGGGAGAGAGGCCCCCTCATCCGAGCGTGAATTCCCCCGCCGGAATACAGGTTGATGTTGGTGAATGGGTGGCGTTGCCGATCGGGAACGATGTCTTTTCCCGGTGGGCCGCCTTGATCGTGGTGAAACGGAATGACTTGCCCCTTGATGGTGACTTCATCGAGGTCTTTCTGGATGGAGAATCCATTGGATCCATACGTCTGGACGGGCGTCCGATGTAACTGGGAAACGGATTTCAATTTCGGGTGAGGGCGGAACTCAAGCGTCCTGCTCATCGGTCACTGGGCCATACTTATGCCCATCACCTTGGGGAGTCTCGGGCTCACGTTTCATTTCCGGTGGTGCCGGAAGAACGAAATCCATCCCCTTCGCGCGACGCCCCGCCGGCGTTACCACCAGCTGCGCAACTGGGTATGGCACGAGTAGACATACCGACTCGGATCTTGGGCATGATCCTCGCGTCCATCGCCGTCGGCATGCTCACGGATGGATTGAAGGGTTTGTTGCCGGGACTCGCGGGGTGAGGAAAGGATTCGGGAGAAGGAAATGATCTTTGAAACAAACAGTTTCAGTCACCACCGCCTTCGTCAGGAAACCCAATTATTGATGTTTTCTACAGAGCACTTCCGACCCCTTTTCTTTCCTGTGCCGTCATCTTCGTGCCCCTTCATTTTCGTCTTCATGGAGTGGTTGCTTCCGTACTCTCCTCTTGAGGCTGACCCTTCTTGAGGATGTACAGGCTCGAGTCGTCGGTAAAGGATGTCGGCGGCGAGTCGCCCCCGCCTTCCACGGCCAGGGTGAGCGTCCCGTCCTCAATCTTGAAGATTGCCTTGATCACATCGCCGATGCCACTCGTCCCTGACGAACTGTCGGTGATGGTGGCGTGCAGCTGCTGGGGGTCGGTGTCGACGGGAATGGCAAAGGTCGTTTCATACCACGAGTCCGGTCCCTCAGCATAGCGGAGAGTGTTGCCTTTGATGGTGATTGAAATCTCGCCCGACGGCCCCTCGCCTTCCCAATCGCCCTGCAGGCTGTCCGGTATGGGACCGCCCGGGGGTGGGGGGGCTTTGGCGCAACCGGCTTGCAGGAAAAGAAGAAGACACGAGAAGAGCAGAGGTGGCACCGCGACGCGGCACGATTCGTTGCGGGTCATTGGCGATCCTTCCTTCCGCCGCTGCTGCGGTCCGATTCCGCCGGACGGACCGCCGATCAGCGGTCGCTGAGTTCGGCCGTGGGTCGCCCCCCGCGCGATGATTGCCTCTGCGGGCGGCATGATCCATGTGGCTGTCGGCGTGCATCAAATCGGTGGACGGCATTCTCTTTCTAGTGATACCAATCGAACCTACGAACGGTTCTTCCTATTATTCACGAATGGTCCCCCCTGGGACGGAAGGGAAACAATCATGGGTGAACTCGGAATCGAACTTGAACTCGGGGTTCTCCTGGGCCTTCTCTTGTTGGGCTGCGAAATCTTCGCGCCGTTCGAGATCGAGACCCCCGCGTGGAGGAAACTCCTCAAGTGGTCGATTCTCATTGCGATCACCCTCGGGCTCTACCGGCTCATCGGCCACTGGTCCTTGGTGGCACCCATCGCCTTGGGGGGTCTCGGGCTCACATTTCATTTCTGGTGGTGCCGGAAGAATGGAATCCATCCCCTTCGCGCCACGCCCCGTCGGCGTTACTACCAGCTGCGCAACTGGGAATGGCACGAGTAGGCATAACAACTCGGATAATGGTGGCCGTCCCTGTTATTCCCCTGTTTTTCCGTCCACAGTGGCATCCGAACTGCGTCATCAGTAGCATGTGCGAACCGACTCATGCGACTCTCACGCGTTTCCACACGCCAAAGCGAGCCACGATGACAAGAAAAAAATCTGCCGAACTCGACCGACGGGATTTCATGCGCACCGGAACCGTGGTCACCGCGGCCGCGATCGGGGGCAACGTCGCATCCGGCGATCAGCAGGCGCCCGACCCGCTTTCGACTTTGAAAAACCTGCGCCTGCTCGATCTCAGCGTCGCCATCGAGCATCAGGCCCCGGGGGAACTCGACAAACCCTGGATCAGGTACACCGATCACGAGCAGGGCGGGGAGCAGATGAAGTCCATCTTCAACTGCGATGAGGACGACCTGTCGTTCTCCGAGGGGTGCGGCTGGGCGTCGGAGGGACTCAGAGTGGGCAGCCACACCGCCACGCATATCGATGC
>JAPULD010000304.1 GCA_027295365.1 Planctomycetota bacterium | reverse complement strand
TGACGCTCAACATCCTCGAGAATGATCGCATCCGACCCTTGGGCGATCCACGCACCCACGCCGCGTTGGTGTGCGCCGCCACGAGCTGTCCCCCGCTGATGGCCGTGCCATACTTCGGCCCGAAGATCGACGAACAACTGGATGCCCAATGTCGGCTCTGGGTCAACGATTCCCAGCGGAATCGTGTCGAGGACGGCAAGCTGCTCCTCAGCGAAATCTTCAAGTGGTATGGCGTGGACTTCGAAGTCGAGCCTTATGGAGGCGTTGTCGGCTTCGTCAAGACCTATGCGACACCCGGAAGCGATCTGGCCAGCTTCCTCGATTCAAACCCCGATCCCGAAATCGAATGGCTGACGTATGACTGGACTTTGAACCGGGCCTCTGCAAACACTGTTGACAGCAACAGGTCGGGACAGTGAACTATCCGGGACACGTTCGATCCGTTTCGTGATTTCGGGTCGCTGATTTGGCATCCTCTTCGTGGGCCCCATTCCCGCCTTGATCAAACACCGCATCATCACCGGAGCGATTCTCATCGTCGGCTTGCTGGCGATCGTCTGGTTCGATGACTGGCTTGAGGGGGTTGAATTGTGGGGGGGAACAATCACCTTGCCTCCCGGGTTGGTCCTGCTCGCTCTGACGGCCCTGATCCTACCGCTGGCCGCCCTTGAATTGACCAGCATCTTCGCATCCATTCACGAAAGAACGTTTTCGACAACCGATCTTCGTACCCGCCGCATCATCATGTGCGGCGCAGCGTTGTTCGGGCTTTTTCTGAGCTACATCATCCACGTGTATCCGGCCGACTTCTCAGCCAGCGAGAGCGCGGCCATGCTCGTGTTCTGCCTGCTCGGGGTCTATGTGACCTCCCTTTTTAGCTCGGGTCGAGCCAAGGAGATGAAGGAGATCGTCAATTCGGCCATTGCCACCGTATTCTCCTTCGGCTACCTGGGACTGCTACTTGGCATGCTGCTGGCCTTACGGCACGACCATTCCGCCTGGTGGCTGGTGGGCATCGTCTTCATCACCAAGTCAGCCGACATCGGTGCGTATTTCACGGGAAAGGCGATCGACAAACACAAGCTCATTCCCTGGTTGAGTCCCGGAAAAACGTGGGAAGGCTTGGGAGGCGGACTCGTCTTCGCCTGTCTCGTGGGGATGGGATTCGCGATGCTGAGTCGATCCCTGGAGAACCCATCAGATCACGCTCCCATATGGTTTGGCTTAGTTTGTGGGGCTTCCTTCACCTTCGCCGGTCTATTGGGTGATCTACACATGAGCTTGCTGAAACGAAGTGCGGGACTCAAGGATTCCTCGACAATCCTGCCGGGCTTGGGAGGGGTGCTGGATGTGCTTGACTCGCTGCTTTTTGTGGCCCCAGTGGCCTACTGGTTGGTCAGGCTGCTGCCTTAGAACTGAAATAGGCAATAGATTGTTCAGAGCATTCTCTCGCCTTCATCAATTAAAGGTGGTAGGCTACTCTTTGAGTCGCCGGAGCCCTAGATGACGCCTATGGACAGCTTACTGCACCTTAATCAAGTCAACGCCCAAGTCCGAGGATTGCGTAGCCGGTTGGGATCTGCCGAACGATACCTGGCCGCGCAGAATCGACAACTTGAAGATCTCAACGTCACTCGCAAGGAAGTGTCTTCCCGCCAGAAGCACACCAAGGCCACCATGGCCAATTTCGAGACGGAGATGGCCGCGATTGACGAGCGAATCGAAAAGCTCCGGAACGAACTCAACAGCGCCGAGACCAACAAGCAGTACACCGCGGTGCTGACCGAGCTCAACACCGTCAAGGTCCAGCGTGGTGAAGTCGAAGACCAGATCCTCAAGGAAATGGAGATGGTCGATACGCTTGACACCCAACTCGCCGAAAGAAAAGAGCAGATTTCAGAGCGAAAAAAAGTCCGAGATCACGCCAAGAATCAGCTTGAGGAACGCAAGTCGGAGGTCGGCGAACGGCTCGATGAACTCGAGACCGAGCGCGAGCAGGCGGCGGCTGCGGTGCCCGGCAAGGACCTGGAGATCTTCGAGCAGTTGGTGGAAATCTACGATGGCGAGGCCATGGCCGAACTGTTCGAGATCAATCGTCGGCATCGCGAATATGCATGCGGAGCCTGCAACATCCATCTGCCCTTCGAGTTGGTCTCTCGATTGATGGGGGCGTGCGACGACCTCGTCCGCTGTGCAACATGTTCGCGCATCCTCTACATGCAGGATGAACTCCGAGGTTCACTGGCCAAGAAGTAACGCCTTCCCTTGATAGCCATCTTTCGGAATCGATCCCGATCGTGCGATTCCGTGACGGCCAATCACGCCACATCTCATTTCTTGGGAAACAGATCCGTCTGATTGGGCAGATTTCGCGGTCGCGCCTGCAGGTTGGTCAGTTCCTTGCTGAATTCATCCAACGAACGGTACTGGTAGTACTCGCTGGCGTAACGGATGTAGGCGATTCCGTCGATTTCCCGGAGCCGAACGGCCACCCGGGTGCCGATCTGGTTGCTCTGAATCTCCCGATCAAACTCATGGTGAAGTTCCTCTTCGACATCACGCACGAGACGAGCCTTGATGGCTTCGGAGATGGGTCGCTTCCCGCACGCGG
>JAPULD010000303.1 GCA_027295365.1 Planctomycetota bacterium | reverse complement strand
ATTCCGTCAGCGTGGCCAGATCCCGCCCCGGCTTGACGATCGCGACCAGATGTCCTTGGGTCAGGACATCGAAACCTCCCGAAAACGCGCCTTTCTCCCGCTTCGCCCCTTTGGCAAGGCCTCGGATAATCCCATGCGTGTGCGTGAACAGGCTGACGGTCTGGGACGTCTCGGAGAAGTCCCACCGCCTGATGCAGACCGCGCTGTCGGAGATCGTGGGCATGGTCGACTAAGCATGCCCTTGCCATGCCGGCGGGTCAACTTGACAGCGAATCGGCAGTATGTGCCGAAGTACAGGAGAGAGAGAGGCCCATGAGACCATCTTGTCGGCTGATGCCTCATTGAGCCAGAATGCCCTATGGTGCTGATTCACTGTGGTCCTCGTCGAGCTAAGCCCATGATGAACCCCTCTATTCTGAATCAGGCCAAGACCTCGCCCAGTTCGCGAGAGAACACATCGGCCCGCACGATTGCCTTGCTCAATCAGAAGGGGGGCGTAGGCAAGACCACCACGACCATCAATCTGGGAGCGGCTCTGGCCTTGGCCGAGCAACGGGTCCTGCTTGTCGATCTCGATCCGCAGGCTCACCTGATGCTGCACCTGGGCATCGATGAGGCAGTGGTCGAGCATACGGTCTACGACCTGCTTATCGATCCCGAGGTCAAGGCGGCGGATGCGATCGTCAACGCCAGACCCAATCTGGATGTGCTGCTTTCGGAGGTCGATCTGGCGGGAGCCGAGCCCGAACTGGCCCAACGCCCCGATCGCCAGCAAATCCTGAAGCGAAAGATCGAGCCGATCCTGGATCGGTACGACGTGATCCTCCTGGATTGCCCACCCAGCCTGGGTTTGATGACGCTCAACGCCCTGGCCTGCGCGAGGGAAGTCTTCGTACCCATGCAGGCGCACTTCCTGGCTCTCCAGGGTGTCAGCAAGCTGCTGGAGACTGTCGGCCTTGTCTGCCAGTCGGTCAACCCCGACCTCCGAGTGAGCGGCATCATCCTTTGCATGCACGAGGCCCAGACCACGCTGGCCAAGGAGATCGTGACGGACCTCGAGGATTTCTTCGAGCAGGCCAGTCAGCAGGATGTGCCCTGGAGCCAGTGCCGCGTCTTACAGCCTCCGATTCGCAGAAACATCAAGCTCGCCGAGGCCCCCAGCTTCGGCGAGACGATTTTCGATTATTCGCCTTGGTGCAAGGGGGCGATCGACTATCGCAAATTAGCGAGGCAACTGGTGGAACATTGGCATCGAGTCATCGCGCCGACGGCAGAGGTTGTGGAACCAAAGGCCGAAGTTCCGATTCCTGTGTCAACTCCTGAACCGGCTCAGGCTCCGGCTTCAACCGTCGTTTCAATTTCACCTCCCGCCTCAGATGTCATTCCCACGACGATCGTGGAGACCAAGCCAGACACGAATTCAAGGCCAGCCGAGACGATGGAAGCATCGGTGTCATCCCAGGTCGGGGAATCTGGTGATTCCGAGGGTACAGGCGATTCCGGCGATTCCGGCGATTCCGGGGGTTCCGGGGAATCCGGGGGAGATGTCGAACCTGTGGTCTCCACTTCAGGTACAACTGCCATGACCACGCCCGACTGCGATATCGACGCAGCGGAGCGGACCATGGCCAATGACTGACGAAGCTCGACGACGATTCAAGATCACGTTGCTCTGGCGCATTGCGTTGGTGGGCTATGTAATCCTGCTGTTCATCGCCACGCATTGGCCCAGCCTCAAGCTTGGCGAAGATGGACCTTCGGATAAGTCCATCCATCTTTATGTGTTTGGCGTCATCCCGATACTGCTCTGGCAGACGAGGTGGATTTCGCGTCTGGGCGTGATGTATCTCATCACATTGCTCTGGTGCGTTTTCGATGAATGGACTCAGGGAATTCCTATTCTCGATCGCGATATGACATGGCAGGATCTCGCTTCGAACATCCTTGGCGTGACGGTGGCCACCACGTGGATCTGGGCGATGCGTCCCCTGGGAGGTCCCGGCAATCGCCTGAGATTGGCTCGATATCGGTATGTCGTCGAGGAAATATTCTCGAGTCTCAAGGCATGGTTCATTTTTGTAGGTCTGTTTCTCGCCTGTACCATTCCGATTGTGTTGCTCTGGCCAGTCCTCAAGCCGGTCGGCATGCAGGGCCCGCTTGCATTCGCGGTGGTCATCTGGGGCATGGCCTCAGGGGTCGTCTGGTCCAACGTCTGGCGTGTGCATTCCGCCAGTGCTGTAACACGCAAGGAATGCTTCGCCTGTGGGTCATCGTGTGAAGGTCATGCCTTCGATGATCTGGGGCGCAGCGCCTGCAATGCCTGTGGCTGGGGTGTCCACACCGGGCAATGGCTGGAGCACACACGGCCGAACATGTCGTCGTTGTTGAAATTCTCCATCGTCCCGGCGGTGATCGGTATCGCACTCGTGGTGCTCGCTTTTCTGGCCCTCGGCCTGGTGGCGACGCTGTACGACTGGCTGCTGAGCAACGGAATCCTGGCCGATCACCTGCCCCGGGCGGTTCGAATCATGGGCCAAGAGCGGGCCTTGATGCAGGCGGTCGATTTCACCGCGGTGTTCATCGTCTTCGCGATCATCACTTCCCTGTTCAGGCGGAGACTGGCCCGGTATTACGATCAGCCCCACATCTGCCTCAAATGTGGCCATGATCTCCGGGGCACGCCCACGGACGATGGGTTGGGTCGATGTGGCGAATGTGGCTTCCTGTTCAGCCGGGCTCCGGAGTTGACGGGAGTGGAACAGGTTTCCCAGTGATTGCAGGCCCCGTGGCTGGCCGATAAACCTGTGATATGAGCGAACGATTCGAATCCCATGCCCGGACGGTGACGCTGCTGACGCTGGTCAGTCGAATAACGGGATTGGTGCGCGAAGCGACGTTCAGTCGGCTGTTCGGGGCCGGGGCGTTGATGAGTTCATTCGCCTTCGCGTTCATGATTCCAAACCTGTTCCGTCGGCTGTTTGGCGAGGGGGCCCTGGCCGCGGCGTTCCTGCCCACCTACGCCCAACTCGAGCAACGCGATCCCGAACTCGCCAAGAGGCTGGCATCCTTGTTGATCGCCAAGCTCATGCTCATCCTGGGAGTGGTCACCTTACTGGGCGAGGCCGTGCTGTTCGGGATTTCGATGAAGTCAGGTCACGAGAACATCGCCATCTGGCTGACGATGATCATGCTTCCCTACATGCCCATGGTGTGCCTGGTGGCGATCCTCGGGGCAATGCTGCAAGTGCACAAACGCTTTGGCCCGACCGCGGCGGCTCCCATCGTCCTGAACGTCTGCATCATCGCCACCGCGTTTGGGGCCCCTTTCCTCATGGATGTGGAGCATGGAGAGCGTCGAATCGCTCATCTCGGTCTCGTCGCGGGATCGGTTCTCCTGGGTGGCGTGTTGCAGATCGGCTGGACACTCTTCGCCTTGCGTCGATTTCAATGGTGGCGAAATGATCGAAAAGACGCCCACGACTCGTTGCGGAAAGTAATGCGGCTGGCCGGGCCGATGATCCTGGGGCTGGGCGTTTTGCAACTCAACACATTGCTGGATGGCCTTATCGCGAGCTACCCGACGATTGTGGGCGACACCATATTCGGTCATGCCTATCCGCTCGATGGCGGGGCCATGGCGACGGTGAGCTTCGCCCAACGTCTGTACCAGTTTCCCCTGGGGGTGTTTGGCATCGCGGTGGCAACCGCGATCTTCCCGTTGCTGGCCCGTCAGGCGGGAGATGCCCAGGCGTTTGTCGCGACGATCCGCCGAGGCTTGCGTCTGGTCGTGTTCATCGGCTTGCCCGCGAGTGTGGGGATGATTCTCGTGCGCGAGGAGCTGACCGCGGTTGTGCTGCAAGGCGGGCTTTTCACGCTTGAAAACACGAAACGCGTCGGGTTCGTCTTGTTGGGCTACGCCCCGGCGATCTGGGCCTATTCGATGATGCATGTCCTGACGAGGGCGTATTACGCCAAGGATGATTCGATGACGCCCGTCAAGGTCGCGATCGGGGTGGTGCTCTTGAACATCGTGCTGAACTGCACGCTGATCTGGACGCCTTTGAAGGAAGCCGGTCTGGCCTGGTCCACCGCGCTCTGCTCCGTCGTGCAGGTCTTGATCCTGATCACGTTGATCCGGAAACATTGTGCCGCGCTGATCGATCGCGATGTCCTGATGAGTTGGGGCAAGACGATCATCTGCACCTTGCCCATGACGGGCGTGGTCATGTTGTTCGCCACGTCATTCCATGGAGAGGCGGCATCGTGGAGCATCTCGCTGGGCCGTCTCATCCTGCTCGTGGGCTCGGGGATGGCCCTTGTAGTCACCACGGCCATTGCACTGGGCATGCCGGAGTTGCGATGGGCGATTGGAAAGCAAAGTTGAAAATTGAAAGTTGAAACAAAGAGATTGTACGTGTCGTCTTGATTTCAAATGTCAACTTTCAACTTTGCTTTCTCCCTTGCTGCCTGCTTGCGCATGATGAGGTCGAACGAGGAGGGGAAGAGCGTCATGAAGCTGGCGGTGGCGCGGACGATGTGGCTTGTCCACACTTCGGGGCGAGGCTTGCGCAAACACTTGACGATCGCCTTGGCCACCTTTTCAGGGGGTTGTATGAACATCCTGGGGGCGTGATCTGGCACGTTGCCCTTGAAGGCTTCGTTGCCACTACGTTGCTGGCTGACCTCGAAGAATTCCGTGGTGGTGGTGATGGGGTGCACGCTGGACACCTCGATGCCATCGGGTCGCAGTTCCAGCCTCATGGCGCGGCAGAAATGATTCTGGGCGGCCTTGGTCGCGGAATACGCGCTGTGGTGGGGGAGCGTGAACTTCGCCAGGCAACTTGAATTCATGAGCAAGTGGCCTTGGCGCTTCTGTTCGAGAAGTCGGCGGGCGGCGCTGTTGATGAGATCGACGGAGGCGAAGAAGTTCACCTCAAAGATGTTCCGGAGCGACGCGTCGTCAAGATCCACCGCCGGTTGGTCAAGCCCATACCCGGCATTGGAAAACACGGCATGAAATCCACCCAACGTCCGCTCCGCCTCGTCGAGCAGACGCTGGGTCATGCCATCATCGGTGACCGAGCCCACGACGAGCGTCGTCTTGCGACCAAGCTTTTCGATCCTGTGAGCGATGTCCTTGAGCTTGTCCTCGCGTCGAGCATTGAGGACGATATGCATGCCCGCCTTGGCGCATTCGATCGCCGTGGCGGCGCCGATGCCACTGCTGGCCCCGGTGATGATGATTCCCTTGTCACGTAGATCGATTGGCATTCGTTGATAGTCTAGCCAAGATGGTTCGGATCACGAATCTGGTGGATGTGACTCGTTCGTGTTCACCTTCGAGCCTTGGGGATCATCATCTTCAGGGCGTTCAGCGATTCGGAGAAGCTGCACACCTTGACATCCACGAGCCCGACTTCAAGGGCCTTGTTTCGTACATCGTTGCCAGACAATTGCTTTTGTCCCTTGGGCCAGACGACCCAGATCATGCCATTGGATTTGAGGGAGCCTTCCAACGAGGCCAGTTTCTTCAACGACTTCATATCGCTGACCCCCAGGAATATGACATCATTGTTCTTTTTCAATCGAGTGGGATTGATGGTGACATCGGTGGCTCGACTTATTGATAAAGAACTGACGCCAAAAAGCTGATTAGATCCATCGCTTCATGGACGCCCGAGTCTTTCATCAAACCTGCAGAACCCCGGTCCGGTACGAGCCGCCTTCGCTGATGGGCATCGTCGTCGCGATCTGCAGGGCCTGGATCAATTCCTCCCGGGTCTTGTGAGGCTCGATGATCCGGTCCACCCAGCCCCGGGCCGCCCCGTACCGAATGTCCTGTTGCTCGTTGTACGACTCGGTGATCGCGGCGAGCAATTCCTCGTGCATCTTCGCATCAATCTCCTCGCCCCTTCGCTTTCTCGCTCCGATATCAATCTGCAACAGGGTGTTCGCGGCCTGCGCCCCCCCCATCACCGAGCACCGCGCCCCGGGCCACGCGAGCGACAGGAGCGGATCGAAGGCCCGGCCGCACATGGCGTAGTTGCCTGCCCCGAAACTGCCTCCCACGATCAGTGAGATCTTGGGCACGATGCAGTTGCTCATCACGTTCACCATCTTCGCCCCCGAGCGGATGATGCCTTCCTGTTCGCTGTCACGCCCCACCATGAAGCCCGTGGTGTCGGTCACGAACAGGATGGGGAGCTTCTTCTGGTTGCAATCCATGATGAAACGGGATGCCTTGTCGGCGGAGTCCACGTAGATCACGCCCGGCATGTTCATCGCCGTGCTGGGACCGGCCTTGCCGCCCGGCATCTTCTTCGTGGTGAGCTTGCGTTGATTGGCCACGATGCCCAGGGGCCGGCCTCCGATCCGGGCATAGGCGCAGATCAACGACTTGCCATAGTCTTCCTTGTATTCGTGGTAACTCTCGTCATCGACGAAGCATGCGAGCAGTTCGACCATGTCGTACTGCTGGGCGGGGTCGGCGCTGTAGATCTCATAAATCTCTTCGCCTTTCAGTCTGGGGGCGACGTATTCGAAAGGTGGTTCGCCCAGGGGCGTGTGTCTCATATCTGAGTGGACGAGATTGCGAAGCCTCTTGAGGCAGGCTTCGTCGTCGGGTTCGTGGAAGTCGATCGTGCCGCTGATCTCGGCGTGTATCGTCGCGCCCCCAAGCTCCTCGTTGTCTACTTCCTGCCCGATCGCGGCTTTCACGAGCGCCGGCCCCGCGAGATACAGCCCACTGCCTTCGGTCATGAGCAACGTATCGCACAGCACGGGAAGGTATCCGCCCCCTGCGACGCAATTGCCCATGATCGCGGCGATCTGCATGATCCCGTCGGCGCTGATCACGGCGTTGTTGCGGAAGATCCGCCCGAAGTCGTCGGTGTCGGGAAAGACATCCTCCTGCAGAGGCAGGAACACGCCGGCCGAATCGACCAGGTACAGCAGGGGCAGCCTCGCCATCTGGGCAATGGTCTGGGCCCTGATGATCTTCTTGCAGGTCATGGGAAAGAAGGCCCCGGCCTTCACCGTCGCATCGTTCGCAATGATCATGCAAAGTTTGCCCCCCACGGGGGCGATGGTGGTGACGACGCCTGCGGCGGGAGCTCCACCATAATTCTGATACATATGCCAGGCGGAGTAGGCCCCGCATTCGAATGTGGAGGCCCCGGTATCGATGAGCTTGGCCAGACGCTCCCGGGCGGTGAGCCGACCATGATGATGCTGGCGATCGACGCCCTTCGGGCCACCACCCTGGGCAATGGATTCAAGGTCGGCCCGGAAGATCTCCGTGGCCGTTTTCAGCGCATTCGTGGATGTTTCGTCAGGAGCAGGCGTTGGCGTATCGTTCATGAGGGGTTGGCCGTATAAGGGGAAGGCGAAATTTCATCTGTTTGGCACTTGAGACTGGCGAAGTGGGGGTCTTCTACGCCATAATGTATACGGCACGGCGACGGGATGGAAACGCCACTGATGCGTCGCCCAGGATTCGCCGTTTAACAGGTTCCGCCGCTCAGCGGCATGGGGATACGCATGCTCAAAGAAGGAATGACGATCGATCGCTTGCTGCAGAAGATGGGCGAGTTGGAAGCTTCGGATCTGCACATCAAGGTGGGGTCGCCCCCCGTCATCCGGATTGCGTCGAAGCTGCATCGTATCGACGCCCCGGAAATGAATGGGGAAGACACTCGAAAACTGCTTCAACCCATTCTCCCGGATCACCTGCTGCAGGATCTGGACCAGAAGGGGGGGATCGACTTCAGCCATCGGCGCGAAGACCTTTCCCGGTTCCGCTGCAATGTCTTCAGCTCGGGGGGCGAATTGCATGCCGCGATCCGGCGCGTCAACGACAAGATCCCCAACTACGATGAGCTGAATCTGCCTCCCATCTATTCGCAAGTGATGGAGGGGGCTCACGAAGGGATCATCGTCGTGTGTGGCGTCACCGGATCGGGCAAGTCATCGACGCTCGCCGCGATGATCAATCACATCAACAAGACCAGACAGGTCAATATCATCACCATCGAGGACCCGATCGAGTACGCCTACAAGGCGGAACAGTCGTACATCAGTCAACGGGAGATCGGCATCGACACGGAGGATTTCAGCTCCGCCCTCCGGAGCGTGGTGCGACAGGATCCCGACGTGATCATGATCGGCGAGCTGCGCGACCGGGAGACGGTGCTGGCGGGCATTCAGGCCGCCGAGACCGGCCACCTCGTCTTCGTGACGCTGCATACTTCCGACACCATGCAGGCATTCGCGCGCATGCTTGAATTCTTCCCCCAGAAGGAACACAGCTTCATCCGATCAAGCCTGGCCAACAGTCTCGTGGCGGTCATGGCCCAGCGACTCGTGCCTTCACTGCGCAAGGACATCCAGCTCATTCCCGTCACGGAAGTGTTGATCAACAACACGACGGTGTCCGATCGCATCCGCGATGGCGCCGATGACGAACTGCCCTTGATCATGGCGGGTTCGCTCGAAGAGGGCATGCATGATTTCACGTACAGCCTGACCAGGCTGATCAACGAAAACTATCTCGACCTGCGCACCGCGGTGAAATACGCCCCGAACGTCGAGGCCCTGAGGGCCAGGGTCAAGGGCATCGAGGTGAAGGCGGATGTGTTGGTGTCGAAGGGACGGTAGGAAGCGGAATACAGAAAT
>JAPULD010000302.1 GCA_027295365.1 Planctomycetota bacterium | reverse complement strand
TCTGGTCACGGTCACGATCCGCCGCATCCCCTTGACCTGGATCAACGCGGGAGTGTGGATGATCCACACCGGAATCATCATCCTGTGTCTGGGCAGCGTCTATTACTTCTCGACCAAGGTCGAGGGCGACGCCCCGGTGCTTCGCCGTCTTGTGGTCATCGAAACGCCCGATGGGCAGCAGGTCACGTTTGCGGCCAAACCGGGCAATCAGAGTTCGATCGTAACCCCGGATGGCCTCTACAGCTTTCAGATCACGAGCATCGATCCCCAATGGGAATTGCTGTCAGGCGACGACCAGGGCAAACGCGCCTACTCGGTCAATCTCTTCGTCACGACGCCCGAGCGGCAGTACATCCGCCAACTTATCGCGGGCTATCCCGAGTACACCGAGGACCTGATTCGCACCAACGATCCGAATCAACCTTTCAAACGAGCCGTCAAGGAGACGGGGTCCCGCCTCGTTGACGAGACGTTGCAGGTTTCGCTCGAGTACTTTCCCGTGGATCACTTCTACCTCATGCAGACTCGCGCCATCTACCTGCGCGAAGTTGGTTCCGAGAAGTGGATCATGAGACCCGTCGATGGTTTGCCCCGATTCAACGACTACCTCACTTCGTACGATGGCGTCCGGATCACCGCGTCCGACAAGGATGCGAACAAGAATCCCACCTTCCCCCTGGATCCCATCAGCGTGAGGGTATCATCGGTCGATCCGAACGATCCATTGGCCGGGATCGATCTGCACATCACCGACTACCTTCGTTATGCCATCGAGGAGACGAAGCGGGAACCGGGGGGAGATCGGATCGATCCGATCGTCACGGTGCGATTTGAATCGGGCGATGGGCAAAGATTTGAATATGATCTTGCGGCGTTCGATCCCCAGTCCAACAGCGCCCAACAGGGAACGCTGCACTTCGTCTGGGCGGATACCGAATCGGCGAAGGCCGCACTGCAGGAACAACGAGAGCCGGTCTTGAAGATCCGGATCCCAAGGTCGAACGTGGAGCTGGACACGCTGATTCGCGAGACCACGAGTTCCAATCCGATGCTCGACTTCATTCCGATCGAGGGCACCGACTACGCCTATCGGGTGACGGCGATCCAGGATGGTCTGGCCGTGCGTCCCGGGAGATCCGACAATGTCATGATCGTCGAGATCCGAAATCCCGAACGGACCTTCACGCGTTGGGTGTTCGACGATTCGTCTCTGACCCGTGACCTTAGCGACGCCGCGATCATGCCCGATCACAAAGATTCCGCATTGATCGATCCGGGCATCGAGATGGAGTATGTCCCCGGAAAACAAAGCCCACCGATGACGATCATCGCTGGCCCTGGCGATCAGGATCTGGGCGTGTTGTTGGCCCTCGAACCGGGCCAGACTCGATATGAAAGCATCACGAATGGCGGATCAATCGACCTTGTTGATGACATCAAGTTGAAGGTGGTCGCCTATAGCGCCCGGTCCACGCTGAAAAGCCAACCGACGATCGTGCCGGTCATCCAACGGGATCGGAACATTGGTCCCAACGCGTCGATGATCAGGCTGCAGATTCCCGATGGCCAGGGAACGCAGGCAGAGTGGCTGCAATTCCACCAGTATGCTTTTGACAGCGAAGACGAGATTCTTCGTCGTTTCCTCTTCAAGCCCCGGGTCATTGAACTGTCGAAGGGACGTCAAGTCGAAATTCTGTTTTCGAGGCAACGTATGCCCTTGCCCACCCGGATTGCGCTGGATGATTTCGTCGTGGATTCGCACATCGGGGGATTCACGGGATCCATGTCGAGCATTCTCGACTGGACGAGCATGATCACCTTCGAAGAGGATGGCGCCTGGACCAAGCCGGTTGATGTGCACATGAATTCGCCTAAAGAGCATCGGGGGTATTGGTTCTTCCAGGCCCAATGGGATCCGCCTGAACCGCCTCAATTCCAGGGCGATGTGGGGTCCGCCGGGTTGAACTACACCGTGCTGGGCGTAGGCAACCGCAATGGCGTGATCATTCAACTCACCGGGTGCTGCATCGCGGTGTTTGGCATGATCTGGGCGTTCTACGTCAAGCCGATCCTGAAGCGACGCAAGCAAAGGGCGGTCTATGTGCAGGTGAGCGAGGAAGCGGCGGAGGCCATCGAAGCCGACGTCGAGGAAGTTCAGGCAGAGGTTGTGGCGGTGATGGAGGAATCGACATGAAATTCATATTCCAAGCAACACAATGCTTAATTACAAGAGTGTTCCGGGGTGCCACGGACAGCCAAGTGAAGCGCAGCGGAACGAAGTCGTCCGTGCGTTGTGCATCCATGCGCGCCATGCACGGATGGCTCCGCTTCGCTCCGCGGTCCGTGGCAACCCTTGTGGTCTTGATGTTCACATGGATCGTTTCTCCTGCGTTGGGACAGACGACGGAGTCGAATTCAAGCCAATCATTCGAGCAAGCCGTCGATCTCAGCGCTTTCGGCGCCGTGGCGATTCATTCCCAGGGGCGCGTCAAGTCGTTCGACTCGTTCGCGTCGTCGTTCATGGCCGCCATTGCCGGTTCGAGGCAGATCGACGGGCAATCCGATGCGTTCACGTATTTCGACCTGATGCTTCGACCGGGGCTGTATGGCGATCGCCCGACGATTTTCATCAAGATGAAGCAGATTCGCGTGCAGTTCATCCAGGCGTTGCAGGCCGCGGGGGCCGCTCAGGTTCTTCCTGATTTTGAAGAGCAGATGAAACGCTTCATGAAGGACGGGCTCATCGCGCCGAGCCTGCTGATGAGCGAGCCGGTGCAACTCGTGCTCCAGAAGTTGCGCACCGATCTGATGCGCACCGCCACCAAGGTCGAGGAGATCGAGACCGCGATTCGTCTGACCGATTCAGGACTGTTGCGAAGAAACCTCACGCTCATGCCTCCCCTTCACGGGAGCTTCGACGATCCCTGGATGACGCTCGATGATCTTGGCATGCATGCGAATCACCAGCATGAAGGGGGCGAGCAGGAAGCGGAATTGATCCGGGAGCTTTCCACCCAGTGGGAGGCGATGACGTTGGCCTGGCAAATGGGAAATGCCTCAGGGGTCAATGCCGCGGTGGCCCGGATTGCAACGCTTCTGCCTCAAGTGAATCCGGGGATCTACCCCGCGCAATCAAGGCTCGAATGGGAAAGCTGGTACTTCAATTCCAAGAACATGACCTGGGTCTGGATCATCTACCTCTTCTGCATCATCCCGCTCCTGGCGACGCTGGCCTATCGCTGGCCCGGCGCTCGGTGGCTGGGACTGGCCCTGTTCCTGATCGCCTTCTCCCTGCACACCTTTGCGGTGATGCTGCGCTGGTACGTGGCCGATCGCTGGCCCAACACCAACATGTTCGAGGCGGTGACGACCGCGGCGTGGTTCGGGGGCTGCTTTGCCGTCCTGATGGAACTCGTGGTCCGCAAATCCCCCATGCGCAACCTCTTCGTCCTGGGCAGCGCCTCCGCATCGATGGTGGCGCTGATGGCGGCTCGATTCCTTCCCTTGCAGCTCAACCCAGGCATCAACAACATGATGCCCGTCCTGCATGACATCTGGCTGTACATCCACACCAACATCATCATCTTCAGCTACTGCCTGATCTTCCTCGCCTCGGTGACGGGCGGCCTCTACCTGCTGCGACGGGGCGTCATGTTCATCAAGGGGCACAATGGCGTGGCGGAATTCGCGAAGGTGGGCGGTGCCGGCTCGCTCTTGATGACACGACCCGACGGGACGAGCTATCTGAAAAGCGAGAAGACCACGTTCGGCCAGGTGCTTGATGGCTCGACCATGATCCTCATGGAGTTGTCATTCATCCTGCTGTGGACTGGACTCGTCATGGGCGCGATCTGGGCGGATCATTCATGGGGGCGTCCCTGGGGATGGGATCCCAAGGAAGTCTTTGCCCTCAACACCTTCCTCATCTTCGCCTTGCTCATTCATGTGCGGCTCAAGGTCAAGGACAAGGGATTGTGGACGGCCATCCTCGCCTGCATCGGCTGCGTGGTGATGCTCTTTAACTGGATCATCATCAACTTCGCGATCGCGGGTCTGCACAGTTATGCGTGAGGGAAGGCCAAAGGCTAATGCGCAAGACCATTCGGCCCAGCGTGGAAACGCGGACTTCTTTGAACGATCGAATACACCATTACCCAGTCCTTGAAGTCGATTCAGGCGGCGGGTGAGTCAATCAGCCCGGGGCGTGCGGGGCAGATTTAAAAATTTTCTTGAAATTCTTGCGCAGTCAGGAATTGCAGCCGGCATAGATCCTTCTGGATGCTGGCCTACATGGTGAGGGTCAAAATGAGCCTGCTCGGTGTTTCGTTGGTGGTGCTTTCGTCTGCACACAAGACGCGGGAACAGTGATGGGGCAGTTTGGACACACAAGAGGAGCGAGCGGATGAGCAACCGGAACATTAAGTGTGATCGATGGAACATAGGGCGTGGTCGAGCCACCACCTTGATCGGCGGGATGGTCGCCATGATTGGCTGGGGGCCGGCGCAGGGAGTGCAGACGTCGGATTGCGAAATTTTTTCAGGTCGGAAGATCGCGACCGGGAATAGTCCATTTTATCTCGCCGCTGCGGATTTCGATGGTGACGGTGTTCAAGACCTTGCCGTGGCGAACATAGGTAGCGACGATATTTCCGTCCTGCTGGGCCTGGGTGATGGTTCGTTTATGGCACATATGCGATTTGACGT
>JAPULD010000301.1 GCA_027295365.1 Planctomycetota bacterium | reverse complement strand
AGCCCCCCTCAGGGGCTTTCTGGGCACCGTGATCGGGATAATCCAATCATTCAAATTGCTGGGTGAACAATCGACTCTGACGGATCCCCGGGATGTCTCGGCCGGAATCGCCGCGGCCTTGCTAACTACGGCTCTGGGGCTGATTGTGGCCCTGATGACGTTGTTTCCGTACATGGTTTTCAGGAGTCATGTGGACCGGGCCCTGGGCAGGATGGAATCCGTGATCGCTGCTGCCCAACAAGGAGAGCAACTGCGACGTAAAAAGTACGCCGCGGTTACAAAGATGGATCAGGTTGCCCAGGATCATGGATCGACCTCGGCTCCGTCCGAATCATCGACTGCCTCAGCGCCAAGCGGCTAGCAAAGGAGCGCGACATGCATCGCCCGATCTCGGATCGATTCGCATTCACCGGACTCAGCTTTCTGATTCTTTTCAGCCTCATCACGCCCCTCGGGGCTCAGGAGAAGGAGGAAGAATCACAGGCGTTGGAGCAAGCGGAGCCTGCACCCTTCCTTCGAGTGACTGAGGTGAAAGGCAAGTCGATCTCGTTGGAGATTGCGTCGCGAGATTTCGTGCCTCGTGAGGGGACGGGACCGACCGTCACGCTGATGGGAGTGGCCCACATTGGGGAGCGTTCTTTTTACCGATTGTTGCAAAAGGAACTCGCCACCAATGATCTTGTGCTGTATGAATCCGTCTTGCCTCCTGGAGCCAAGGGTGCGGGAGGAGAATCCTCCGAAGAGCGTATCGCCAGCACCAAAGCGGCCATGGGTTTCGTGGGCAGTCTGATCGAGACGTATCAGGTGGTACAGGACACGTATCCCGAATCGCTCGCGACACTTGTCGAATTCGCCTCCGCGGAGGACCCACGACTCGGTCAGTGGTTGGGGAATGCCATGATCGACGCCTGGGATCGCCAACTCGCGTATCGATTTGATGGCGACCGGATGGACTACACCTTGGTGAGTCTGGGCAGTGATGGCCTTCCCGGTGGTGCAGACGAGAATGGCGATATCGACCTGCTTGATCTTGATCCACCTCAGCCGATGGAATTCGGGGGTGGCGAGGACAACATTCAGGCCCAGTTGGCCAGTGCGTTGAGGCTTCAGTTTCAGTTGCATGCCCTGAATTACGACCAACCCAATTGGCGATGCAGCGATATGGCCATGGACCAGGTCGATCGGGCCCTAGCCGAGCGGGGCGTGGACTTTCAATTGATCGGTGGTGCCTTGGGCGGCACGTCGATGTTCGCGCGGATGGCGAAAGTGTTTCTGGGACTCATCCGATTTGCCGACACGCTGCTCGATGGCGCCATCGCCGACATGATCAAGGTCATGTTGATCGAGATGCTGGGCAATGATGCGGCCATGGAAATGAGTCTCGATCAATTCGGCGAAGGATTCAGTGAAGTCATCGTCGATCTGCGAAATCAGGTTGTCATCGACGATCTCAAGACGATTGTCGAGCATGAAGAAAATCTTCAGACCATCGCAATCCTGTATGGCGCCGCGCACATGAAGGACATGGCCGAGCGGATCTGCGCGCAACTCGATTACGAGCCGGCTGAGGATCGCTGGTATCAGGCCATCGAGGTTGATCTCGAAAAGTCAGCCGTCAACGAGCGTGACCTCCGCCAGATGCGCATGATGATGCAACAGATGATGCGGATGCAATCGGTGAAGCCGAAACGCTGATCGATCGCGAACCGGAATTCATTAATTGAATGAATGGGTAAACAACCGGGCCGGGGTTTCGCCGACCTGCTTTGCCCCCATGATCCACTTGGACTGGTCGGCCAAGGCGCCGGGTGTCTGTGAATCGACATGCCCGTCAGCGTAGAAGACCACGGCTGCACCGGTGTATCGGCCGATTGGCGTCGGGCTCATCGTCAACGCTTCAACGGCATAGTGATCACCTGATCCCAGACGAACTTTTTCATCGTTGAAGATGTTTTCGATCGAGTCGCCCGGGATCTGCCATTGTGGGCGGTCACCAAGAATCGGAGGCACGGACAGGTGATATCCTGGAGCCGAGTTCGGGCCTCGCTGATAGACTCCCGTGTCGCGCCACGTGGTGGAGCAGAAGACGATCTGCCGATCCGAAGCCCGGATGCCGGACGGTGATCGCGCCACGACGCCGGCAATATTGTTATTCATGTCTCGCGATTTGGAAAACAAGAAATTCGCTCGGCGATTGGAAGCTTCACCAGTCATCGTCCAATAGCCGCCAACGTAGTAGCCGTTGTAGCCAAAGCCCGGTTTAAACGCGATGTCTCGCGCGTGCTCGACGAGTTCGAATGGCTCGTAGTCTTCGTCAAGATGCTCTCTCAAAATGACACCCGCATTGCTGAGGTATGGCATGAGCCGCCATGTCCAAGCCGAGGCAATCTCGGGGTGGATCTTGTTGCTGGCCAATTTTGAGCGGACGATCTCATCCGGATAATCGTACGTGACGTCCCAGTCTTCCTGCACTTCCGGATCGAGATAGCCAGGCATGGCGGCGTCGTTGTTGGATTGAGCGTACATGAACCACGCCATGCCAACCTGACGTAGGTTGCTCAACTCACGGGTCTTCAGGCTGCGTTGATGAGCTCCACGCAGGGCTGGATACGCCAGGGCCAACAGGGCCGCCACGATCAAAATCACAATAAGCACTTCGAGCAGTGAAAAGCCGGATGACCTTGGGCTAGATTCTCGTCCGGTCAAGGAGGTATGTGATGTCGATGGAGAAGACAGATGCATCATGTTCAATGGATGAATGGGGGTTCTCTTGATTTGCAAGCGTGAAACAGGGATGGATGCTCACCCCGCAAGAGCGACCCACCGGCTTTAGTCTTGTATTCATTTGCCCTTGATACCAGCGTTTCGTACAGAAACTCTGATCATTGAGCGTGAAAGAATGGAGCCGTGGCGAGAGGCAATGGAGTGGCAGGATCGGCGATATAGGGGGTTTCATCACGCAAATGACGACATATGTCGGCCATAATTCGTGGATCGTGCATGGAGAAAATGTGTGAAAACGAGCCGGGAATGTTCGCCACCCACCAAGGATTCTGGCCCCAAGGAGCAGTATTTTCCTCGCCCACGATTGCATCGTCCAGGCGGGTGTAGGGGAAGATCTCGTAGTCAAGATCCACCAGTTGGCGATCCAAGGTCGCCAAAAAGGAAGAACCGAAACGCATGTCGATGGCGAGCCGATCGAAGGTCGGCAGCGTGGCCATCTTGGCGCCACGATGGGGGCTGCTGATGGTGAAGAGCCGGTGGATCCGAAGGTGTTTATCACCATCGGACCGGGGCACCGCCGCATGTCGTGCGACCAGACCCCCCATGGAGATGCCGATGACGTCCACTTCCACCGTCTGGTTCGGGTCGTCACTCGGAAACGCCTTCTCGACGCAGGCAATCACGCGATTGCGGCACTGATCAAACGTGCCTTGGCCCAGGAATGTCACGCTGATCACCTGCTCGTTGTTCTCAACAAGGCGACGGATTCGATTGGCGACCCGGCCCGAAGCGACACCTGGATCATAAATGCCACCCAAGACGATGACGGGTCGTTTCATCGGTTTTGGTTCATTGGTCATCTCCCGCATCGCCAGTTTCGAATCATCGAGGGTCAACGCGAAGGAGATATTGATGGGATCGTCGGCCGAACATCCCGTGAGAACAAGAACCAACAGGAGGCAGAACAGGAAGGCTGTGTCGTGACGGTTGCGACATCGTTTTGTCATGGCAATGGGCATGGGTGGAAACTCAGGTACGACCGATGGTGATCTGTTCGACGTCACCGGCGGCGATGCGGGCTTTGCCGCTGCCGAGTTCGCCGATCGGATCGGGCGGGATGATCTCTACCACTTTTTCGCCCAACGTGGCTTCGCCGTTACGGACTTTCTCCTGAAACGTGCGGCATTCTTCGAGCAGGCGATCGAGGATTTCCTCTTCCTTGACGTTCGCGACGCGTTGGCCCTGTACGTAGATGATGCCGCGCCGGTCTCCCGCGAACACGGCGATGTCCGCCCCCTCGGCCTCGCCGGGGCCGTTGACGACGCAGCCCATGACCGCGACCTTGATGGGTATGTCTATTTCGTCAGCGAGCTTCTTACGCACTTCTTGAACCAGGGTGTACAGGTCCACCTGAATGCGACCGCATGTCGGACAGGCGATCAATTCCGCGCCGATTCGCGTGCGTTTGGCGAGGCAGTAGAGCAGTTCGAGTCCGTCCTCGACTTCGTAGACCGGATCGCTGGCGTAACTGATTCGGAGGGTGTCGCCGATGCCATTGGCCAGCAGCGTCCCCAAGGCCACGACGCTTCGAATCGAACCCGTTTCGCGGGGTCCGGCGTGCGTCACGCCCAGGTGCAGTGGGTACTCGAAGCGTTTGGCGATCTCGGTATAGGCGTCGATGGTCAGCGACGAATCCATGGACTTGGCGCTGATGCAGATGTCGTGAAAGTCCCGCTCGTGAAAGATGTCGAGATACTCTTCGAGTTTGGCGATCATGATGGCGATGAGGTGGCCATGTTTGGAGTCGGCAAAGAACTTCCCCAACTCCTCCTTGCGCTTCTGCTTGTCCTTGCGCTCGATGATCGAGCCCTCATTGACGCCGATCCGAATCGGGATGCGAGCGTCCTTGCACGCGTCGATGACCGCATTCACCTGGTTGCGATCGGCAATGTTGCCGGGATTCAGGCGAATCTTGTGTACGCCAGCCTCCACCGCCTCCAAGGCGCGCTGGAAATGAAAATGCACATCGGCCACGATGGGCACGCTGGTCTGGTTGAGAATCTCTTTCAGGGCAATGGTGTCCTTGGCTTCAGGCACCGCGACCCGTACAAGATCGGCTCCCGCGGAATCGAGGCGGTTGATCTCTTTGACGCATTGATCGATGTCGTGGGTGTACCCGGAAGTCATGCTTTGCACGGAGACCGGGGCATCGCCCCCAATGCAGATGATGCCGGTTGAGTCGTTGCCAACCTTGATCTGCCGAGTTGTCGCTCTGGGTTGCATGCGAGCGGATTGTAGGGCGTAGCCTTTCGGCTAGGCAAAAAACCACCCGGCATCAAAATCGCAATGGATTGCAGTGCCGGGTGGATGACGTTTGAAAGATAAATCAGTTGGCCGCGAGCAGATCCAACATGAGTTTCTGCATGGTCTTCTTGCCATTGGTGACGGTCTGGCCCGCCACCCCCAGGGGCAGGCTCATGCCATACCCAATGGCCACGTTGATCAGCATCCAGGCCAGGGTGGCCGCGGATTCATCGGTTCGGACGGCTCCCTGCCCCTGGAGTTGCTTGAGTTCCATTTCCAGGAACTCATGCAGCTCAGTGAGGTGCTTGCGCAAGGGCTTGTCGATTTCAGGGTCTCGTCCGGTCTCGGTCATGGCCTGGAAAATCACTCGATAGGCGTTGCTTCCACGATCATGGGTGGAAGGGTTGCCGATCAGCAGGAACTTGAGACGCTCATTCGGGTCATTGACACCTTCGAGCGTCGCCTTCCAAGCCTTGATAACCTCTTTTCCTATTTCATCGACGAGCGTGACAAAGAGATCGAGTTTGTTGTCAAAGTGACGATAGAGTATCGGTTCGGTTACACTAGCCGCTTTGGCAAGCTCAGCGGTGGTTGTCCCGCGATAACCGCTTTGTGCAAACAATTCGGCCGATACTTCGAGGAGTTGTCGCCGCCTCTCCTCAGAACGCATTCGAGCCATCTGGGTTCTCCTTCCACAGAGTTTGATCAAAACTTCGACACCCAGGGAATGGTCACGAGTATATCGGCTTCTCAGCCTAAATGCTGAGAGTAGTAATTAGTTTCACCAATTCATTATCAAACACACCCCGAACAATCGCAAAATACACCGTCTCTTGGATTTTCTGTGTTACGCGGCTTCGGTATGTGAATCGTCGCCGGAATCAGGATGAATACCCAGCTCTTGGACGCCTCCAGGGATGGTCAGATCTGAAAGAGGAGTCCCATCCGGGATGACGGTCCCGGTCAGGTTTCTGATGACTGGCTGCGGATGTGCTTTTTCATGGGCTTCCAAGGCCTTGAGAAGCTGTTCCCGGACCTCATCCTCAAGCTTCGTCCATGGGGCTCGACCCCGGCATTTTGGGAATGTTGAGCAACCCAACCATGGGCCGCGTTTCCCTCGTCGGAGATTCAGGGGTGAATCACACTTTGGGCAAGGCAAGTCGGTGATCCAAGGTGGTGGGGCCGGGTACTTGAGATTGCCCTTCTTATCGATATTGATCACAAACTTGATTTCAGGGTAATTGACAGATGCCAGGAACTTTCCGAATCGGCCAGTTCGCACCAACATGGGTGAATCATCAATCGGGCACGCCACATTGACTCGCTCGGGAAGCATCGGGCGACCCTCTCGGTCAATGGGGGCGGCGTATTCACAATCGGGGTAGGCAGTGCAGGACAGGAATCGACCGTTCTTGCCGAATCGATAGGCAGTTCGGCTGCCGCATGTCGGGCATTCGTAGATGGCCGGGACCATTTCCGCCTTGGCATGCGACATCAGGTCGTGCGCCTTGGCCAGATCCTTGGAAAAGCCAGCGTAAAACTCGCGGAGCATGTCGATCCAGTTCATTTCACGATTGGCGATTCGATCCAACTCGGCTTCCATCAGCCTTGTGTACTGGGTCTCCATGAGGAGCGGGAAGCCCTCGATGAGCTTGTCGGTGACCACTTCACCC
>JAPULD010000300.1 GCA_027295365.1 Planctomycetota bacterium | reverse complement strand
CCGACAGATAAATGAGTTCTTTGACCATTTTCCCGCCTCAGGATGATCCCCTGATGCCGGGTGCTATTATCCCGACTCATGCTGCACACTGCCGATCCAAACCTGCGAAACGTGGCGATCATCGCCCATGTCGATCACGGCAAGACCACCCTCGTGGACGCCATGCTCGCCTGCTGTGGTTCGCTCGATCGAGGAAACCAGGCCACCGATTGCATACTCGATTCAGACCCGCTGGAGCGAGAACGCGGCATCACCATCTTCTCCAAGAATTGTGCCGTGACCTACAAGCCCTCCGAGGGATCGCTCAAGGGTGAAGAAGTTCGGATCAACATCATCGACACGCCCGGCCATGCCGACTTCGGAGGTGAAGTCGAGCGTGTGTTGAGTATGGCCGATGGCGTCCTGTTGCTGGTCGATGCGTTCGAGGGACCCATGCCCCAGACTCGCTTCGTGCTGACCAAGGCACTCATGCTTGAGTTACCGATCATCGTGGTGGTCAATAAATGCGATCGCCCCGATGCCCGACCCGACGAAGTGGTCAATGAGGTCTTCGACCTTCTGGTGGCGATGGGGGCCGATGACGAGACGCTGGATTTCCCGGTGGTCTTCGCATCAGGGCGAAGTGGCTGGGCTTCGATGGATCACCATGAACATGGCAATACGATAGCACCGTTGCTGGACCTGCTGGTCGAACGCATTCCCGCGCCCTCGGACGATATTGAAGCGCCGTTGCAAATGCTGGTGACCACGCTGGATTATTCGAGCTATGTCGGTCGGATCGCGATCGGGCGTGTGTATGGCGGCACCATTCGAACTGGCCAACCCGTGGTCGTTTGTGGCAAAGATGGCAAGCTCACGAAGTCAAGGGCCCAGAAGGTGTATCGCTTCGAGGGACTGGGACGCACGGCCGTTGATGAGGTGTGTGCAGGGGATCTTTGTGCGATTGAAGGACTCAGTGGTTTTGATATTGGCGACACGGTCGCCGATCAGGAATATCCAATTGCTCTGCCTCGTGTTGCGGTGGATGAACCGACGCTGCACATGATTTTTCGCATCAACGACTCACCTTTGGCGGGCAAGGAAGGCAAGTACGTCACCAGCCGCCAGATCGCTGAGCGTCTTGATCAGGAATTGCAGTCAAACGTGGCGTTGCGGGTCGAGCCGGGGGAGTCAGCCGAGGAATTCAATGTCTCGGGCCGTGGTCTGCTGCATCTCGGGGTGTTGCTGGAAAACATGCGACGCGAGGGTTTCGAATTGGCCGTGGGGCGTCCCGAAGTGATCATCAAAGAAATAGACGGCGTCATGTGTGAGCCCATCGAGCGATTGACACTCGACTTGGACAGCAACACCATGGGACCGGCGATTGAATTATTGGGGGTCAGAGGTGGCGAAGTCATCTCGATGGACCATCGTGGTGAACGCATGCACATCGAATGTGACATGCCGGCTCAGGGTTTGATCGGACTTCGCAGCCGCATGCTGACCGCGACTGGGGGTGAAGCGGTGATGTATCACAGCTTCCTTCGCTATGACCCGATCAAGACTGTTGATCGCACACGATCAAATGGCGTCATGATTGCCACGGAATCCGGCACCGCCACGACGTATTCGCTTTTGAATCTGTGCGAACGTGGAGTCATGTTTGTTCAAAACACCGATCCCGTCTATCAAGGCATGATCGTGGGCGAGAACTCTCGCGACAACGATCTGGGCGTCAATCCCGCCAAGGCCAAGGCCTTCTCCAACGTTCGTGAAGCGAACAAGGAAGCCTTCGTCGGGCTCAAAGCCCCGCGGCTCTTCTCGCTTGAAGTCGCATTGGAATACATCGAGAGCGATGAGCTGGTTGAGATCACGCCTTCGAGCATTCGGCTTCGCAAGCGTTTGCTGTGCGAAAATGCTCGCAAACGCATCGATCGCGCCAAAAAAGCACGACTCGCCAACGTCTGATCGACGACCCGGGGCAGGGGTGTTCCCATGGACGAGACATCCGAGTACATCTGTCCAAGCTGTGGTGAATCGATTCGCTTGTACGTTGATCCGTCCGCCGGGGCGAACCAGGATTACGTCGAAGATTGCCCGGTCTGCTGCCGACCCAACGTCATCCATGTGATGTTCGACCGGGTGGGCAACGCATCCATTGCCGCCGATTCGGAGTGATCGACGAAAGCCCTGGTGAAACAAGGCCCTGCATGAATCGCTACCATGAATCCTCCACGAAACGAAAACCACAGGAGGGTTTGACATGCATTCGCGATTCTTGAGCGTCTTTCTGGTCCTGATGATGGTGGGGATGGCCCGGGCCGGGACCGATGAAAAGAAATGGACCGTTGATGACATCATCAAGGCCCAGAACGCCGGGTCGTGGACGATCTCCCGCGATGGCTCGATAGCGGCGTGGACGAAATCCACAATCGAGAAAATCAAAGGCGTCGAGCGACGTGTGAGTCATCTGTGGCTCACCCGGCTGGAATCCAACGAATCGATTCAACTCACCAGGGGTGACGACTCGGCGCGCTCGCCACAATTCTCACCCGATGGGACGAAGATTGCGTTCATCACCTCGCGCTTGAGGCCTTCGTCGGGCGGTGGAGGTTCCGGGGGCGGGGTTTCCGGGGGCGGGGATTCCGGGGGCGGGGGTGGCGATGTCGCGTCCTCGCAAATCTGGATCATGCCCATCCGGGGCGGTGAAGCCTGGCCTTCGACGAAGCTCAAGCGGGGCATCCAGTCGTACGCCTGGGCGGACGATGACACGTTCATCATCAGCGCCCAGGAAACCCCTACATTGTGGGAGAAGCAGATCGACAAGAAGAAGGACACGGCGATCGTGGTCGAGGACGCGCAGCGCGAACCTCCCGTGCGACTGTTCAAGGTAGGCCTCAAGGGAGGCAAGCTCGAGCGACTGACGAACAACGACGACTGGATCGGGTCGATGCGGGTCTCGCCCGACGGGATGTGGGCGGTGCTCAGCGTCGAGCAAAGTCTGTCCTTCGGCTTCGATGAGAGAATTCCCCCCATCGTTCGTCTTGTGAATCTTGAGTCGGGTGACTCGACGCGCCTCTATGAGGACGTGGAAGGACGATTCGTGCCAAGGTCATTCCAGTGGCGTCCCGATTCAACCGGGTACTACTTCGTCAACCGGCATTCAACGCATCCGATCTATCGAAGCGCTTCGATCGGGGAGTTGTATTACCACGACCTGGAGTCGGGTGAGCACGAGAAGGTCAACCTGTCCTGGGATCGGGGGCTGTCGGGTGGATACAAGGCGCTGAACGACGGCGCCATCGTGATGCTTGCCAATGGCGTCACGAATCTTCCGGCACGTCTTACGCGGACGCAAAAAACCTGGCATCGCCAGACGTTGGAAGGCACGCACGTTCCGTATCTAGGCAGTTTCACGGTATCGGATGATGGAAAGACGATCATCTACAGCCATTCCACCGCGACGATGCCAACGCAACATTACGTCGCGAAGCTCAACGCCCATCACATCGTTGGCGAGCGGCAGATCACCAATCTGAATCCGGGCTATGAGGGAAAGCCGACGGGGCGGGTGGAGGTCATCACCTGGAAAGGTGCCGATGACAACACGATCGAAGGCATCGTGTCGTATCCGCTCGACTATGAAGAAGGCAAGCAGTATCCCTTGTTGCTGAATCCCCATGGAGGACCTGCCGGCACGTCTCGCGACTCGTGGAGCATGAGTTATGGCTCACCCCGCATCCTGTGGAGACAGAAGGGAGCCTTCGTCCTTGAAGTCAATTATCACGGCAGCGCGGGGTATGGCCTCGCCTTCGTGGAATCGATCGGTAACGGAAAATATTACGAACTTGAGCGTATCGACCTCAACAATGGCGTCGATCATCTGATCGAGTTGGGGTTGGTCGATCCCGACAGGCTGGGCGTCGTCGGTTGGAGCAATGGGGGCATTCTCGGCGCCGATCTCATCACCCAGTCCACGCGCTGGAAAGTGGCCTCGATCGGAGCCGCCGACGTGGAGTGGATCAGCGACTGGGCCAACGTTGATTTCGGCGCGGGTTTCGACAACTACTACTTCGGGGCGACTCCCCTGGAGGATCCGCAGCTCTACATCGACAAGTCGCCCTTCTTCAAGCTCGACAAGGTGACGACGCCCACGATCATCTACACCGGCACGGAGGATCGAAACGTGCCGCCTCATCAGTCCTGGTCGTTGTTTCGCATGTTGCAGCATCTCGAGAAGGCTCCGGCGAGGCTGGTTCTGTTCCCGGGCGAGCCCCATGGCTTGAGAAAGATCGTGCATCGTCGACGTAAAATGGCCGAGGACGAAGCCTGGTTCGACACCTACTTGTTCCAGGATCAGGACGAGGAGAACGATGCCATCAAGAAGGGGTCACGTCTTGAGGCGTTGCTGGCCCGGGGCGAGGCGGCGCGACAGGGTGATCAGTATGGCATCACGATCAATGCGATTCTTGTCCCCGAGGTTGTTGAGCGGGGCGAGCTGCAGGTAGGTCGTTTTGAAATTACTCGGGCGCAATATGCAGCGTACATGAATGATTTCGACGTCGAACCGGGGACGGGTAACTTTCCCGTGACTGCGGTGTCATTTGATGAAGCTCAGGCCTACGTGGGCTGGTTGGCCCAGCACACCGGGCTTGCCTATCGCTTGCCGACCTGTTCCGAAGCCGAGGGGATGTCCGGAACAGGCGGGAACACGCTCGACGCATGGGCGGGGTATTCGCCCAACCCGGAGGATGCCGCTCGACTTGGTGAGGCCCTCGATCTGGTGTCGGGGTTTGCCCCGCTCTTGCGAGAAGTTGGTCTCGGAATCGGTGATGGGGATCCCGATGTCTTTGATCTTGATGGCAACGCCTCGGAATGGGCCATTGCCGATGATCAATCGGGTGTGTTGATTGGCCCCAGTGCAGATCGCCCCGGTTCGAAACTCCAGCGATCCACGGAGGCTGGCGAAGCGTATCGTGGTTTCCGCGTGGTCATCGGAGAGATTGTTCGCGATTCAGAAGTGGAGCATTGAATCGGATCAGTCGGGTTTCTTGCTGTTGATGAGTGCCAGTAATATGTCGGCGGCGCGGACATCGTAGGATCTCAAGACTTCGCAAGTCTCCAGAGCTCCCTCAAGCTCACCACACAGGAGCTGGATTCGAGCCAGATTGTCGATGTTGATGGGATCATCAGGGG
>JAPULD010000030.1 GCA_027295365.1 Planctomycetota bacterium | reverse complement strand
CGTCGAGTCTCGGGTTCCGGACTCATGGGCAAGATGCACAAGCAGTCCAAGGCCATCGATTCGGACGTCGTGTTTCTGGCCATCAACAGCACGAATTACATGGAGGCCAACAAGAGCGCTCCATATCTCAAGAAGCACAAGCTCGAGATGCCGGCCCTGATCGATCAGGACGGGACGGTCGGCAAGCTGTACGGCGCCCGCACCACGCCCCATGTGTACGTGATTGATGGCGAAGGCGTGCTTCGCTTCCAGGGCGCGTTCGACAACGATCCCAGTGGTGGCGAGGAAGAGGCCACGAATTACGTGGTGAACGCGGTCAAGCAGATCGCCGCAGGCGAGACGGTGACCCCTGATTACGTCAAGCCCTATGGATGCAGCGTCAAGTACAAGAAGAAATGACACTTCGTTGATGAACCTGATCAATTGATCTGATCAAGAACAACGCCCACGGATGATCATCCGTGGGCGTTTTCATTTGTCTTGATTGATTGGGGCGTTACTGCAGATTCACCGGCATGATGACGTAGGTGAAGTCCGTGCCGATCTTGATGACGCCCGGCTTGTTGGAGGCTTTCAGTTCGATGATGACATCGTTGTTGCCCACGACCTTCAAGGCGTCGGTGATGAAGCCGGGGTTGAAACCGATTTCGACGGGATCACCCGAGTAGTCCTTCAGATCAATCTGGATCTCCGCTTCGCCCATCTCGGGGGCGCGGCTGGTCAACGTCAATTTATGTTCATTGAAACTCAAACGCACACCCTTGGATTCCTCGTTGGTGAGCAAGGCCGCCCGGCGGATGGCGCTGGACAGGACTCCCGCTTCGAAGGAAACCCGCTTGTCCTGGTCCTTGGGAATGACATCCTCGAAAGGCGGGAACGCGCCTTCAACCAGGTTGCTGGAAAGCACGGCGGAATCGGGACCATCCCCCACCTTGAAGAGGATCTGAGATTCGTCGATGGCGATCTTCACGGTCGCCTCAGGATCGTCAATGATCTTGTTGATCAATGTCAGCGCCTTCACTGGGATGATCGTGCGGACGGTGCCTTCACCAGAGACGCACGTACCCTTGGCCAGGGCCAGACGCCGACCATCCGTGGCGATGAGACGCAGCTTCCGGCCATCTCGATCAAAGAGGACGCCGTTGATGGCGTAGCGGCTGTGCTCCGCCGCGGCGGCAAAGAGCGTCCTGGAGATGAGCGTCTTGAACACACCACATTCAAGTTCGGTATTGACTTCAAGGCCTTCGAAATCTCGAACCGCCGGAGCTTCGGAGGGGTCGAACCCGAACACTTTGAAGTGTGAATCCTCGCCCCGGATGTGCATGGCATGATCTTCCGTCTCAAGGGTGAGCGTGGAGTCGTCACTGGCCCTGACGATCTGGGACAGCTTGTCGGCCGGGACGAGGGCGACCCCCTCTTCCTGGACATCGACTTGATCCACGCCCAGACGAAGACCAACCTCGAGATCGGTACCTTCGAGGATCAGCCTCCCATCCTTGGCGGTGAGCTTGACGCAGAGCAAGACGGGACTGGGACTTCGTGTCGCCACGACCCCCCCCACGATATTCACGGCATCCGCCAAGGCGGAACGATCACAGATCACCTTCATCGCTTGTGGTTCCTCTCTTAGAATCTACAGCATATGGAGTGTACCAGCCGACGCCTGAACTGCGAATGGGGAGGCGAATCGGTTCGTTGCCGGAAATAGGTCGCCAGTTTTTCAACGGTCTGTCCACCTTTCATGGTATGTGAAAGGCTTAAGATGATAAGAAAGAGGGAAATGACGCTATGCCGGGTCTCAGATTGGTTGCCTCGATCTCGGGTCCGTGCAATACTGACCCGATTGAGCTCAAAAAGACCCTCATAGCCCAAAACCCGGTGTCGGGACGAAAGGATGCTGATGTCGTTTGTAGCTGCCATTCACGAAAAGGCCATTCGGCTCGATGAATACGCCCTGGATATGTGTGCCGCCTCCGGAAGCGGTCACCCGACCAGCGCCATGAGCCTGGGGCACCTCGTCACGGTGCTCATGTACCACTCGATGCGTTGGTTGCCGGATCATCCTCGGTATCCCACGTCCGATCGTCTGGTGTTGTCCGAAGGTCACGCGGTTCCGATCGTCTATGCCGCGATGGCGGACATTGGGGGAGCTGTCGGGCCCGACGATCAGCTGCGCCCCCTACAGGTGGAGGAACTCAAGACCCTGAGGGAAAACGATTCGCTCCTTGATGGGCATCCAAATCCCATGGAAGGCTTCCCGTTCTTCGACGCCGCGACCGGATCGCTGGGGCAGGGACTCTCAGTGGCGGCGGGATTGGGCATTGCAGCCCGGAACGATGAGATGGACAAACGCATTTTCTGCATCATCGGGGATGGCGAATCCCGTGAAGGGCAGATCTGGGAAGCCCTCGATTTCATCATCGATCACAAACTTGCCAACGTGCTGCCTATCTTCAACTGCAACGAATATGGCCAGGCGGACAAGGTCTCGAACCAGCAGAGTCCTGAGCGATTGGTCGCCAAGCTTGAAGCGTTCGGGTTCGTCGTCGATCTCATCGATGGTCACGACCCCGAGGCGATCAAGAATGCCTTTGATCGGTTTGGCGAGGACTCAGCCGGGGAGAAGCCACGAGCCCTGGTGGCGAAGACCGTCAAGGGATGGGGCGTTCCCATGCTGCAAGGTGGGGGTTGGCATGGCAAACCCGCCACGGGCGACAAACTCGCCCAGGCCAAGGAAGAACTCAAGACTTCGAGCGTGGGCTTGACCAGCGCGCTGGCGGGATACGATCTGGCGATCTATCCCCCCGCGGAAGCCAGCGATTCGCAGTCAACGCCATGCGACATGATGACCTTTGGCGATGCTATGAATCGGTATGACATGGGTCTGCTGTATAAGTCTGGCAAGCTCGCCACCCGAAAGGCCTATGGCATCGCTTTGCGAGTGCTTGGGCATGCAAACCCCGATGTCTTCGCCCTGGATGCCGACGTACGAAACAGCACGTTCGCGGAATGGTTTGCAGATGATGAGGATCTCGCGGATCGATTCGTGGGGTGCAAGATCGCAGAGCAGAACATGTTCTCCGTCGGGGTGGGTTTATCCGCCGCGGGCAAGGTTCCCTTCTGTTCGAGCTTCGCGAAGTTCATCACCCGTGGCTATGACCAGATCGAAATGGCGATCAACTCGGGGGCAAACCTGAAGATGGTGGGCAGCCACAGCGGTATCTCGCTGGCCTCGGATGGCCCCAGCCAGATGGCCCTGCCCGATGTGGCCTGGTTCCGCAGCTTTACCACGTCAAAGGATCACTTTGGCAATCCGGGCTGCTATGTCTTGCAACCCGCCGATGCCTATGCCGCATATGGTCTCACGTTCGCCATGGCCGATTACCATGGCGTGTGCTACATGCGGACGCATCGTCCGGACGTGGAATTCATCTACGACGAGAACACGCAGTTCAACCTGGGGGGCATTGAACTGCTCACCCCGGGCCGCGACCTGCTTCTTGTCAGTGCCGGCTTCATGATCCATGAATGCAACAAGGCTCTTGAGACGCTGGACAAGATGGGCATCGACGTCGCGCTGCTGGACCTGTACTCGTTGCCCTTCAATGGCGACCAGCTTTTGGACCTTGCCAACGACGCCGGCGGGAACATTCTTGTCGTGGAGGACAACTATGGTGCCTCGCTGGGGTCGGCGGTGGCTGATGCCGTCACTACCTCGGGCGATGGATTCACGGTCGAGCAACTTCACGTGCGACGAATTCCGAAGTCGGCCCGTTCTGAAGACGACATTCTCAAGCAATGTGGCTTGCATTACACCAACATTGCGGGAAAAGCCGCAATGATGATGGGCGTGGCCACCCCGACCGCCCCGGTCGCCACGGCGTAATGATTCGACCTTTTCAAGTGACACGAAAAACGCTCCGTCTTATGGCGGAGCGTTTTCTATGGGTGATCGTGTTTCGTAACCTGTTGATCGACACCCGCGGCAAGCCATGTCATTTCAAGACGTAGCCTAGTTCCTTGCGGTATTTTTTCATCACTGACATCAGACCCTTTGATGTATCGTCATCCAGTTTGGTGCAGGTGACGATGAGCATCTCGACCAGGCCATGGAAATCATCGACCGAGATGTACTCGGGGCCCACCAGCGCGGGTCGCTGGCCCGCCAGGACCTCGTCGATGTCCCGCCGATTGTGGTAATTGCCCAGGGGCAGGCACAGGCAGGTGGATTCGTAGCCATACGCGGAAAAACAGGACGCTTCGCAGGCCCCCCCCGCCATGAGTTTACGCTGCCATTTGAACTTGGGGTTCTTCGAGGCGTGCTTGGTCATGATGGCGCTGATGCGGTTAGTTAATCTCGGATCGAAGACGCTGATCCGATCGCCCACCCGCACGATCGGCCCCCCTCCAATGGGCGAGTCGGAAAAGCTGCGCGAGGTTTCCAGGCAGATCAGCCGAGCGCTCCTGGGTACGCTTTTACGTTCGCAGACTTCGATCGCCCCGACGAAACCGATTTCCTCGGCTCTCGTGAAGATCAACCCGACATGCTCCAGCCCTTTTCGGTTTCGCATGACATCCATCGCCCCCAAAGCCGAGGCAGCCGCAGCCAGATCATCGCACGCCGGGGTATGAAAGATCCCCTGTCGATCGACCATGGGCGTCTTGCCCTTGCCGGTGAATGCCCATCGCCCCACATCGCCCGGCTTGATGCTGGCCCCTGCTCCCGACAACTTCGCCTCGATCAATTTGAAAGGCTTGGCCTTGCCATCCAGTTTCGTGATGGTGGCCTTGTGGACACGATCCTCGTCATCAAAAATCTCGATCTTCGCATTTTCGAAATAGGGATCATCGACGCCCCCCCTGAATTCGAGCTCGATCGTCTTGGCATCAAGCCGACGTTTGACCACGAACGCGGGATGATCCAGGTGCGCGGTGATGTAAATGGGTTTCGCACGTTTTACCGCGGAAGAGCGTTTGGCATGTTCGATGATCAGATTGCCCGCCTTGTCGGAGCGAAGTTTCAGATTTTTCCGGGTCTTCATCCAGTTCTTGATATACGCGATCACGCGATCTTCATGACCCGCCGCGGTGGGCAGGGCGGTGATCTCGTGGAGCCATTGAAGGTGCTTGGCGCGTTGTGCTTGGGTCGTCATGACGACATACTACGAGGAAAGTATTCCCGGAGCATCATGAGCTTTCTGCGTCACTTCCATCAATCCAAACCGATCGACCCGATCCCGCCGATCAAGCTGGGCCATCCGACGCCCCCGGCTCGATGGATGTCTTCCGACGAGGTTCTTCAGGTGTTGATCGACACCTGGCGGAATCGCAAAGGGATCGACGCCAATCCTGATTACGACATTCCCCTGAAACGCTCCTCCAACGTCGAGGAGGCCATCAACCATTTGGGCATCGGGCGATTGCATGACGACTGGCCGACGATCGCGGTCTATTTCAAGCGACTGTTTAACGTCCACATCGAGTACGAGCAGTGGAAATCAGTGTTGGACTCGAAAAAGGAGAAGACCCTCGGTCCGGTCTGCGACCTTATCGCGGAACACGCTTTGGCGCCGCTGATCGAGCGGGAATTCGACTCGGTGATGTTGAGCTGGCCGGCGGCGTGCTATCGAACGCTTCTGCTTCTTCTGAACGATCTCGACATCGTCATTCAGGACATGACCCCCGATTCATTGCTGGCCCCCCTGCTGCGAAAGCATCCGAAATACCTCTCGTTCTATCTGCCACGACTCTCTCCGGGACGATTGCCGGCCCTTCGCAAAATGAACCGTCTGTCGTACGTCGTGTACGGCTTCGGTTTCGCCACCCTGCTCCTGTTTCCCGTCTCACATCTCATGGGACTGATCATTCATCCCGAGGAGGCACTGATTCTGTTCGTCATCTTCGTGGTCGGGTTGATGTTTGCGAAAAGCAAAAGGATGACACGCTGGAAGTTGGGTGACTTGCGGACCGTCTCCGACCTTTGCCATGCGCTCGTCAGTCCGCCTCCCGAGGATTCGGAACCCTGCTATTGGAAGACGGGCAAGCCGATATTGTGGGACAAGGATCATCGCCCGGATCTGCAGAAGTTTTCTGAATTCCTGCACCCCAAGCCTACGAGTACTCGGTATTGAGCTACATGGAAATGCCGTTCAAGGCGGCATGGATGGTCGGGAAAGACCAATTGGTGCTTTCGGAGCTCAAGAGGACGGGGGATCCATGCGACTGTCAACGGGGCGAGCGGCTTCCGATTGCAACGATGGGACCTTCTCGCAGATCCGTCGCCCCCGCGCCCCCCGTGTGTTCACGGGAGGCTAAAATGTAGGCCTATGCCACTCACCCCCATCCCCGAAATCCTCGAAGACCTCAAGGCCGGCAAGACCATCATCCTCGTAGACGACGAGGGTCGTGAAAACGAAGGCGACTTCGTCTGCGCCGCCGAGAAGGTCACGCCCGAGATCATCAACTTCATGATGCGCATCGCCGCGGGGTACATGTGCGTCCCCCTGACGGGGGACGATTGCGATCGGCTTGGCCTCGTGCCCCAGGCCTCGACCAATAACAGCCTCTGGGGGACGCCCCTCACCGTCAGCGTCGATGGCCATACGAGGCATGGCGTCGGGACGGGCGTTTCCGCCACCGATCGCGTCAAGACGATCGAACTGCTCATCGATCCGAAGACATCCCCCGACGATTTCATCCGCCCCGGGCACATCAACCCGTTGCGGGCCCGGGATGGAGGCGTGCTCGTGCGCACGGGACAGACCGAAGGCAGCGTTGATTTGTGCAAACTGGCGGGGCTGCATCCCAGTGCCGTGATCATCGAGATCGTGCGTCCCGATGGCGAGATGGCGAGGATGCCTGATCTGGAAGTGATGTGCACCGAGCATGGGCTGAAGATGTGCAGCGTGGAACAGATCATCGAATATCGACTGGCCCGGGAGGCACTCATACATCGGCTCGATCCCCATGAGGGGACGCCCATCGAAACCCCCGAGGGGACGTTCAACCTCATCGCGTATCAAAGCAGCATCGATCCGCTGCCTCATCTCGCCTTGACAGTGGGGGGGATCGGCAAACTCGATTCTCATGGTGCAACGAAAGAAATCGATGAACCGGTGCTGGTGCGAATGCATCGACGCAATCTTTTGGGCGATATTTTCAACGACATGACCAATCCAACGGGCGACAGCTTGCGCGCCTCGATGCGCCGGATGCAAAAAGAAGGACGAGGTGTACTGGTGTACCTGCGTCCCGAGGGCGCGGGTGAAGGCCTGCACGAGCGGCTGACAAAAATCAACCGCCCCAATCCCGATGACATCAACGCCCCCGACTTGACCCGCACGGATGGCGTCGCCGCCAAGGCGCAGCCCATGGACTACCGCGCGTTCGGGTTGGGCAGCCAGATCCTCAGAGACCTGGGCCTGACCAAGCTGCGGGTGCTGACGAACCACCCAAGGACACTCCCCGGGTTGCATGCGTTCGGGTTGGAGATCGTGGAGCAGGTGGGGCTTGGGGAGTAGGGAGTGGTGATTTGGGATCCATTCACTTGTGACTGAATGATGGATACAAGGAATGATGCATGCCGGGAAGCAAGTCAACTGAAACCAGCGTCGTCGAAAGCCTGCTTTGCGGGAGCCGTCGTGATTCTATGACGCATGGGCTCCGGCTCTTGAAGTGGTACTTCATCGGCTGGTTGGTCATGATCGGCATCCGCCTGCTCGTGGCGTGGTGGCCTTTCCCGATCTTCCCCGGGGTTCGTTTAACAACCTGGTCGAACTCGGCAATGACGCGATACGATCTATTCATGAGCGTCTTCTCGCTCGCGCTCCTGATGCTCATGAGGTCGGGGCTGGTGAAATGCCGGCGGGGCATGAAACCGAGGATCGGATCAATTTCATTCGGAATCCTCGAATTCTCCATGATCTATTTCATCGTTCTGGACAGTCTTTTCGTCGGACTTGAGGCGCTGAAACTGGTGACGATTCCGATTGTCTCCTTCTCCGGATCAATTACCGAGGGGGTCGCGTTCTGCGGGTACCTCCTGTTGGATTGGTGCTTTCGATTCGCACTGATCCACTTGGTCGTCATCGCAAATCGTCAATACGGCTCGCCGGTCGGTCGTCGGACGCGCAACGGCCTCATCGGCTTGAGCTTTCTGTATTGGGGATGCGAACTGGGCTTTGGTATTGTCCAAGAAATCTGGACCGAAATGGGGGGCGGCGATGCCTCAATCGAATTAATGACGCGACTCTTCTTCGGATTCAGCATCCTGAACGTATCAACCGGCTTCGTGTTGTATGCCTGGCTGCTGTTCGTGGCGATCCGTATTCCCGCACGAGTGCGCTCCGACTCGACTTGCGATTCCTGCGGATACAACCTCACCGGCAACGAATCGGGTCATTGCCCCGAGTGTGGCTTTGAAACCACGGAAAAGCAGGATAAAACCGAAGATTCACCTGGATTTGTTACAGATTGAATTTGCAAGAATTGAATATCAATCCAAGGCTGTATGCGTCTTAGGATCTGGGATTAATTCACATACTGGAAGACACCGGTATCGCATTCGAACAGTCTATATCCGATGAATTAAGCAATCGCATGCGCCGGGGGTTTGCCTTTATACAGGTCGCCTTGGTGCTTCAGATTCTGCTGCGTCCGATTCTCTGGGAATGGACGTGGTGGATAATCAACGCCCTCCCCATTCGCTACAGATTCTCGGGATATGACAGCGTTATGATTGTTCATTGCGGATTGCAGTGCTTTATCTTTCTCCTGGTTCTTTGTGGACTGAAATCACTCAAGCCTCGTTCCGTAATTACATCCCGTACTCGGTATCAATTTCGTTTGATTCACATTTCGTTCTTGATTTTGTTCGTCGGCTCCGCCATTTATACCATCGATCTCTTCTATTTTCACATCACGAACTATTTCAATTCGATGCGATGGACGACTTACAGTTCGATGCGGTGGACGTCTTATTTTTTCTACCTGCCTCAAACCAAAATATTTTTGGATGGCGCGAACTTTGGGCAAACGTTATTGTGGTTCATTATTTTTTTCTGCAGTATCTTGCTGGCCCCTAAAGCCAACCAACAATTGAATCGGGTTCGGTTTTCCAAGGCTCTGGTCATAACACTACTAAGCAGCAGTCTTTTCTTGTGGTTTGCTTACGCCGTTCAACGTAGTTATCCATATGGATCATTGTTTTATTGGGGTTTGCTCGAGCCTGTCATTGTCGTGGTTAAATTCCTTTGGCTCAGCTGGCTCATCATTCTGTTCGACATTGCTCGTCGACGGGTTCGCCTGATCATGCATTGCCGCAAATGCGGCTACAACCTGACGGGCAATCAAACCGGGATTTGTCCTGAATGTGGCATGGAGACTGAAGTCGTTCTGAATGATCCAATAGTCCAGAAGACATAGAGCTGGGCTCTACGGCTAAACGTGTTGAGCAATATCTCATTCAGCCTAGAGCAAACATTGAAAAAGATGATTCCATTTTTCTCATCTAAGACCTTGACTTTGGCCAATACAATTGCACAATTACGCAAATGAGCAAGAGTAAAACAACAATTACATGCCCTCATGACTCAGAATCAGCGATTACCCTTGATTCTTGTTGCACTGAGGCTCTGGAGAATCATCTGCCCTCGGACTTCTTCAAGGCCCTAGGCGATCCCAATCGCATTGCCCTGGTGGCCAGGCTCGCCGTGTGCGGCAGGCCGGCCAAGGTCAGTGAGATCGCCTGCTGTCTGCCCATCGACATGTCCGTCGTCTCGCGGCACCTGCGTCAACTCAAGGACGCGGGAATCCTGGAATGCGAGAAGCAAGGCAAGGAGGTCCTGTATTCAGTGCAGTATCAATCGATCACGAAGATGCTTCGTGGCTTGGCGGATGCGATTGATGAGTGTTGTCCCGAGCAGAGGCGCTGTGTTGGCACGAAGAAAAAATAGGGATGTAAAGTTGAAAGGATGAAGGTTTTACTTATCAACTTCTCTTCGATGATTGGCATTGGGTTGGATTAACTCGGCGCTGGGCACGCGCCGCTTCACGAGAGTTATAAACGTCACGCAAACTCAGATTGTGCTTTGCATGCAGGATCAGAAACGTATTTGGCAAAGGAAATGGAACCATGACTCAGGAACAAGCTATTCGAGATCAAGTCGCTCAGGATTATGCAAAGGCCGTTTTGCGTCCGGGGGCGGCGCCCTCGTCGTCTTCGTGCTGTGGGGTTGATGCTTGTTGTCAACCCGAACAGAAAGGCGTTGCCGTGAAAAGTGCCGGCTACAGCGCCGACGAACTCGCGTCGTTGCCTGAAGATGCCGTGGTCAATTCGTTCGGGTGTGGAAATCCCACCGCCTTCACCAACGTCAAGAAAGGCGATGTGGTGCTCGACTTGGGCAGTGGGGCAGGCATCGACATCCTTCTCGCGGCAAAAAAGGTCGGCCCCACCGGTCGCGCCATCGGCATTGACATGACCGACAAGATGATCGCCAAGGCCAACGAGAACATTGCCAACTCGGGGCTGGACAATGTTGAAGTGCGTAAGGGAATCATCGAGAACATGCCCATCGAGGATGCGTCGGTGGACTGGGTCATCAGCAATTGCGTGATCAACCTTTCGCCAGAAAAGACCAAGGTTTTCAAGGAAATCGCCCGCGTGCTCAAGCCGGGGGGCCAGGTGCTGGTCTCGGACCTCGTCGTCGAGGACCTTCCCGAGTCGGTGCGCAACGACCCGAGGCTGTACAGCTGTTGCGTGTCCGGCGCGATCAACGAAACGCAATATCTTCAGGGCCTGCGAGACGCGGGCCTTGAGGATGTCGAAGTGGTGGACCGGTTCGTCTACAACTCGGAACAGCTCAAGGCATTCCTGGCGTCTGAGATCCTCGAAGAGAACACGTCTTCGTGTTGCGGCTCGGATTCGGCAAGTGGCGGTCTGAGCGCCGAACAAGCCAGCGCGATGGCCAGCGATCTGGAAGGCAAGATCTGGAGCGCCAACTTCTCCGCTCGCAAGCCTTGAACAAATAAACATCAGCCGTGCGCATGGACAGGGGCCGACGATGAATCGTCGGCCCCATGCCCGAGCGCAATCGACTTATTAAATATCGTTACTTGATCTCTTCACGTATGGCATCCATACGCTTCATGAACTCATCGCCCAGGATGGCCTGGATGACGTGCCCCTCATTGGGGAAGATCTCGATCGTGCTGTTCACGCCGATCGTCTTCATTCGTTTGTGAGCCCGCTGGAGATTTTCCTTCCATCCATAATCGTCGGCTCCGACCAGGAGACTGACCCTGACGTTTTTCAACTTGGCGAGACGCTTGAAATCGTCACCCCGGGGATCGGCGGGAAGCCCCGTCAGGCTGTGAAAGCGATCCGGGAAATCGAGTACGACGTGGAAGGAACTGGGTCCACCCCCACTGCAACCCGCGGCGTGAAACTTGCCCCCTTCGATGTTGTACTCATCCTCGAAGTGATCGAGCACCTGTTTCATAGTGTTCTCGCCGGCCTTGCTGGTCCAACCCGATCGGGGGCGCACCATGACCGCGACGATCCAGCCACGCTGGGCCGCGGGAAGACCCCACCAGTAATTCAAACCGGTTTCCGCGGCGCTCTTGCTCTGATTGCCGGGAGGGAAGGCAATGAGCATGGGGTACGTCTTGCTCGCGTCATATTCCTCGGGCAGCACCAACGCGTACTCGACGCGGCCTCCATCGTCCATCGACAGCGAATGGAAGGGGAAACCCTCTGGGAGTTTCGCCCAGCGGTCATCGGCCCTCAGGATCTCGAGGTCCGAGTCATCCTGCATGTGGTTGAACTCGTTGTAGCCTTCGTCGATGGCATGTTGCAGGGCGTCAAAGGCATCGTCTTTCTGCTTGTTCATCGCGTACGCGCACGCGAGGTTGTACCAGGCGTTGCTCTTGACCACGTCGTATTTCACCGCCATGAGATTCGCCTTGATGGCTTCGTCGTATCGCTCCTGGCTGTGCAATGTGTACGCGAGGTAATACCACGCCTTGTCATGCTCGGGATTCGCTTCAAGGTGTTCACGAAGCCGAGTTTCCGCGGCTTCCCAATTCTCGTCCTGAATCAGTTGCCGCACTTGAGAGTCGACATCCTGGGCCATGGCAGCCAGGGGCCAGAGCAGGCAGGCCATGGCCACGACCAGTCGGGATTGGGTGCGGAACAGGTTTCTGAGCGTCATTGGAAATCTCCAGGTTCCAGCCGCGCGCACGGATCGCGCAACAACGTCATGGACGGCATTCAAGGGTGCAGAAGGGAATAGTCGAGGGCGATCAACTCGGTTGGAGTATTGAGGGTGGGCAATGGTTCCCTGAATTCCGTGATTCAAATACAGATGAGGCCGACCCATCCGGATCGGCCTCATCGAGAATTCGGGGTTTGCGTGTGTTAATTGCGATTGAACAGGGAGGCGAGCCTCATGACGAGCTTGACCGACTCGAAGTAGATCCAGGCCAGGGTCACGATGAGGCCAAACGCGCAGAACCATTCCATGTACTTGGGCGAGTTGTCCCGCACGCGATCCTCGACCATCTTGAAATCGAAGATGAGCATGAACGAAGCGAGACCCAGGAAGAGCAGGTTGACGCCCAGGCCGATATAGCCGGCGGTTCCCGTCGCCAGCGTGCTGGAGATCGAGATGTAGGGCATGCGGATGCCGACAAAGCTCAGCATGAACCCGATGAGGTACATGAAGGCGACGGCACCCGCCGCGGTGGCCATGATCGCCATGAACTTGCCATTGGGCTTGATGATGCGCGACGTGTAGAGACTCAGCATGGCCAACATCACGCTGATGGTGACCACGAAGGCTTGCAACGCCACACCGCCTGCCACGGCAATGCCCCGAGAGGCAAGCATCGACTCGGCCAGCGCGGTGAATCCACCCAGGAAGACTCCCTGAACCACGGCATAGACCGGGGCCAGAAAAACAGCCTTCTTCGGATCCCCAAAGATCATGAAGTAGATGCCGATCGTGACGATGAATGCGGCGATGCATCCCATCCACAACAGCTCGGGATGAGCCGTGAAGTAGCTGAAGCCACCCGCGCCGGCGATCACCGCCACGAGGGTCAGGATTGCCGTCTTGTTCACGACCCCCTGCACGGTGGTGACGTTCGTCTTCGTGGTGCCGTCCGCCTGATTGTAAATCTCGTTGAACTTGTCGTCGTTGGTGAAAACCGGATTGCTTGATTTGTACATAGTTGGACTCCCAGGAGGGCCTTTGGAACGAGTTTGGGAAGAAGTATAGATCGCTTGCGAGGGAGGGTGAAATTCCACCTTCAAAGCCTTCGAATCTTCGGCATTATGCTCTATTTGGGATCGGAATCGGCACAATTGCACCGTGAAATCATATGGATAGCCTCCGGGACATCACGTAAGGGAAAATTCATATGTTCGCCACCTTGGATCGAAGCTGGGAATTCGCGAAGATCAGCGAACCGGGTCTGGCCTGAACCGCGTTCATCTGTGCCGCGGACGACTTCGCTTCGCTCCGCTGTCCGTGGCGCCCCTAGTGGTTCATCGTTGTTGGCTTACAGCATCTTCGCGGCGAGGTTGGCGAGAATGCTGCGCTCGGTCTTGGCGAGCGTGACGTGGCCAAACAGGCCCTTCCCTTTCATGCGCTCCACCAGATAACTGAGTCCGTTGGATGACGCATCCAGATAAGGGTTGTCGATCTGATCGATGTCACCCGTAAGCACGATCTTCGTGCCTTCCCCGGCGCGGCTCACGATCGTCTTCACCTCGTGAGGCGTGAGATTCTGCACCTCGTCAACCACCATGAACTGATGGGGAATCGAGCGGCCCCGGATGTAGGTCAGGGGCTCCATGACGAGCTTGCCCTCGCTCATCAACGATTCGATCCGCTGCTCGTTCGTATGGCTGTCGGCTTGGTCCAGGTGCGTGCCCCGTGTCGAGAGCAGGTACGAGAGGTTGTCGAAGACCGGCTGCATCCACAATTGCAGCTTCTCGTCCTTGTCGCCCGGGAGATAACCGATGTCGCGCCCCAGGGGCATGATGGGCCTCGCCGTGAGTAGTTTCTCGTAGCGCTGTTCCTTGTAGACCTTGTGCATTCCCGCGGCCAGGGCGAGCAGGGTCTTGCCGGTGCCGGCCGAACCAAGCAGGGAGACGAGCTTGATCTCGTCATCGAGCAGCAGGTCGAGGGCCATGATTTGCTGGACGTTTCGCGCCGCGACGCCAAACACCGGCTTGCGGGGAGCCGCGATTGGTATCAGGTGTTCGGTTTCCGCCAGCACCCGGGCCAACCCGGTGTGCGAAGGGTCGTTGATATCCTGCAGGATCAGGCACTGGTTGGCCAACAAGTCCAGGCGAACTTCCTCGCCCCACTCGTTCTCGAACACTCGATACGGTTCGAGCTCTTCCAAGGGAAGCAGCCTCTGTTCGTACAGGGTGTCGATGAGTTCCCCAGGCAAGGTCATCTCGTCATAGCCCATGTAGAGCCAATCGGCATCGACTTTTTCCGCATCGAAATCCTCGACGTTCAGTTCCAGGGCGTCGCCCTTGACCCGGGCGTTGATGTCCTTGGTGATGAAGACGGTGTGACGACCCTGCTGTTTGAGGTAGTGGGCCACCGACAGGATGCGATTGTCCGCCTCGCTCAGATCAAGATCGAAGGGCCGTTGGCGATCGCAACGCATGACGCGGAGCAGGCCTCCATGATCGTTGGTCGGAACACCTTCGAACAGCCGCCCCTTCCTGCGAAGCTTGTCCAGTTCGCGGATCACCTGGCGGGCATTGCGACCCGTGTCGTCGTTGTTGCCCTTGAATCCATCCAGTTCCTCGATGACGGTGAGGGGCAGGATCACCTCATGCTCGGCGAACATGAACATCGCGTTCGGATTGTGCAGCAGCACGTTCGTATCGAGTACGAAGCATTTCTGCACATTGGTGTCATGGTGTACGAGTGGATCGGAAATCGGCGTGATCTCCGGACGGAGGCGTTCGACTTTCGTCACAGTGTTCTCTCCACGCAACTCTTCAAAGATGCGGGGGCAATGCGGCATACATCATACGTCGTGCCGGCCCCCCTCAGGTGGTGATCCCAAAGGCTTTCTACAATGAGTATCGACACGCTATACCATGTCGATTCGTCAGAAACGTGACCGATAACCATATTTTCATCGTCGCCGGACAAATCATCATGATCGACCAGCACAGCCAGAACCGCCTGCAACGCCTGCAATGGCGGTTTGTCGTGGGTTGGGCGATTCTCTCCCTGGCCTTCGTGGCGTGGGGGCTGGTGAAAATGACGATCGATCGCACCCCCACCGCCATGGCGGGACGTGCCAATCTCGATGCCCTGATGCCCTGGTGGGTGGCCTCGACCATGGCCTGGGTCGCGTTGTCCATCATGGCCTGGATGCTCTGGCGGGGCATCGTGAGGACACGCCGCGAATCGTATGGAACCGTGGTGATGCTGATTCTGGTGGTGGCCATCGGAGCCCGGGTCGCCGTGCTCATTGGCCATGAGCCAACGCTGAGCGACGATGTCTATCGGTACGTGATGGATGGCAGGAATCTCGCCCATGGACACAATCCATATCTTGATACGCCGGCCGAGCGGGCCGGGTTCCCTTCGGATGTGATTCTGGAAAGACCCCTGAGCGTGCTCATGGGTGAAATCGACGCGTTGAGCATCGAGGAGCGCTGGTCGGGCGAGGCGGATCTGTTGCCCCTGATCAACAACCCCGAACTGCACACGATCTACCTGCCTACGAGTCAGTGGGTGTTCGCCGGTACTGGTCTGCTCATCCGCGAGAACATGAGCGATCCCTCGAACAGTACGTGGATGTTTCGCAGCGTGATGGTGGGATTCGAGGTGCTGGCGATCCTCCTGCTGATCGGGGCCCTGATCCTGCGCAAGCAATCACCCTGGTGGGCGGCGCTGTATGCGTGGCATCCCCTGCCCCTGGCGGAGTTGGCTGGCTCGGGGCATCAGGATTCGATCGGACTGGCCTTCATGATGCTGGCCATGGTGCTCTTCTTGATCGCGCCACGAAAAATCTGGGGATGGACGATCTGTCTGGCGTTGGCGGCGTTGGTGAAACCAGTCGTCCTGCCCATCGCGGCGTTCATGCTCAAGGATCTCAGTGTCAGAAGATTTCACCACCGAGAACACGGCGAGGCACGGGATGGAAAACAGAAAACAGAAAACTTGAAAACAGAGATGAGGGAAGGTGATCAATTTTCTTTCGATTCATCTCATCTCCGCGACTCTCCGTGGTGCATCCTTCTGTCCAGCCTGCAGAACTGGAAGGCCTGGCTTCTCAGCGTGGTCATCGGGGCCTTGGTCTGTCTCGCGATCTCGGCCCCCTTGTGGTTCACCCATGATGGAAAGCCCCTTGACAATTTGCGCGAAACTTCGACGCGGTTCTCGACCAAATGGTCGCACTTTGGCTCGGTGTACGAATCGTCGCTCTGGGCGATTCGGCTCGTCGATCCGCTTGAGGATCCGGACCTCCAGTGGCAAAAGAAGGATCGTCAGGAACTCCAGGCCCGGGGCATCTGTCTGGCCCTGGTGGGCATCGTGTGCGTGATCGCGTTCTTTTGTCCGGCCGGGGTTTGGCGATCCAGCCGAGCGGTGTTGTTCGCCATGGTCCTGTTCTCGTCGACGTCGCACCCCTGGTATCTTCTCTGGGCTCTGATCCTGCTGCCGGTCGCATTCAGCCCCGCGGTGTGGGTGGCTTCGCTGACGTTGTTGCTGGGGTACGCGCAGCTTGGTGATGTGGTCGAATGGGAAACTCCAACGTGGGTGATGTGGCTGGCGTATGTTCCGATCTTCGTGGTGTTGATCCTTGATCTCGCGAGGAAAGTGTTCTTCAGGCATCCGACCTGAGCGCACCTGCTACACTGCCATCGATGACGACAGTGCACGACCTCGAATCCGCAATGCAATTAATAGCCTTTCAGGCTTACGCGGCAGAATGGGACAACGTCGGGCTTCTGGCCGGGTCATCCAGCTGGCCATTGAACAAGATCATGCTGACGATCGACCTCACGCAGGAGGTACTTGACGAAGCTCGCGAGGTGGGAGCCGAAGCGATTGTCGCGTATCACCCCCCCATCTTCGAGCCTTTGAAGACTCTTACCGATCGCGATGAAAAATCACGTTTGGTCATGGAAGCCATTCATGCGGGTATCGCACTGTACAGCCCACATACTGCGCTTGATGCCGTTCCGGGTGGCGTGAATGATTGGCTGGCCGAGGCGTTTGGCGAATCGGCTTCCGAGCCACTGAAGCCGAACGAGTTGATTCCATGGGGGGAGCGCAGGAAGATCGTGACCATTGTTCCGGCTGAGTTCGTTGACTCTGTCAGTGAGGCCATGGCCAACGCCGGCGCGGGTCATATCGGTTTTTATACCCATTGTTCGTTTCGGATTACAGGTCAAGGCACGTTCATCGCGCGGGATGAAGCGACGCCCTTCGTCGGGGGCAAGAATAAACTTGAAACCGTCGATGAAGTTCGCCTGGAAATGGTGAGTTCCCATCCGTGCTTGGGCAAAGTCATCCAGGCACTTCGCTTGGCCCATCCTTACGAAGAACCTCCCGTTGAGGTGTATCAACTCTTGCCCCGTCCTCAAGCCGACAGTGGCGAGGGACGTCTCTTGCGTCTGAATCAATCATGCAGTCTGGAAGACATCATTGATCGTCTCAAGACACATTTGAATATTGACCATCTCAAAGTGGCAATTGGCCGCAATGCTCCAGCCACCTACGAAGTGATTGGTCTCTGTCCCGGCGCGGGAGGTTCGTTGCTGGAGAATGCAATTCAAGAGGAAGCACAACTTTATCTCACCGGGGAGATGCGGCATCACGAAGTGCTTGACGCCATCGCTCGTGGTTGCACGATCATCCTCGCGGGTCATACAAACACTGAACGGGGCTATCTCCCTCGTTTGGCCAAGCGGTTGGGTGAGATCATGAACGAGACGACAATCATGATTTCCAAAGCGGATCAATCGCCATTCGAAGTTCGTTGACCGGACTCGATTTATTTGATCTTTCCCAGATCGAGCCCTTCCAACAAGCCTTCCAGTCCCTTGAGGAGCCCATCGTCGATGATGGCCTTGCCCAGGTCGAAGTCGGGATCGATCTCCGACTTGATGTCGTCGAATGGACCATGCACGAGGATCGGGATCTGAATGTTCGGGGCGAGATCCAGCTCCTTGATGTTGAGGGAAAGACCGGCCAGCGGAGCCGCGGTGCGGAGGTGGACTTCCTT
>JAPULD010000003.1 GCA_027295365.1 Planctomycetota bacterium | reverse complement strand
GGATGTTTACATGAAGAACGGCAGCGTATCCCTATTGGTACTCTCCAATCACGACCCGTTTAATGCCAGCTCTACATGTTATGACGCTGACGCCAACGACTACGTATTGATCATGAAGATCAAGGCGATTTCCTCACTCAGCCATAATGTTGATGCATGTAATAGCGTATGTTTAGACGAGTATTTGGGAACGCCATGGGGACAATTCAAAGTCCAACTGACGACCTCGTCTACGGCCTGCCCCTGATCGGATTGACCCCCCGTTCGTATCCTCCGTCAGAGTATCACGCTCTCGGCGGTCTCGGTTCGCAGGCATGATGCGTACGGGCATTCGACACCTCTCTCATCTCATCTCCCGGCCTCGGGCCGGGGGATGTTTCTGTTCAATTACATTGTGTCTCAGGGACCGGACCATGACTTAACAATCGATTGTCCGCTGCCCCGCTGACACCAACGGTAGCGGCAGCGTCGATGTGCTCGACCTGCTGGACCTGCTCGCCAGATTGGAGCGTGGGGGCCTTGTTCGTAACAAATCGGCATCTGATCCAAACGATCTTTGATGGAAATATGAGGCGATCTATTCCCGAGCTATCTTGCCCCCCAACTCTTTCAGCCTCGCCAGCCAATCTTGTTTCGTGCGCTTCACGTCGGCCTCGTCGACGTTGAAGGTCGACAACTCGACCTCGAGCTTGCTTGATTCGCCCTTGTCGCGCACCGTCAGGACCAGCATCGCCTGGTTCATGGCGTCGATGGTTCCCATGAATCGTTTTTCTGGGTTGAGCATTTTCACGACGCCATTGAGGGCTTGCCGGCCAAACAGTTTCAGGTCATAAGGCTGGCCTTCGCGCAACGTTCCCGCATCAGCGCCAAGATCGAGCGCCATCGACCACAGTTCCGCCCCCGGAATCTTGAATGGCACCGCGAAGCTGACGACCTCGCGCACGACGCCCGGGTGGACCTCGACCAGGTGTTGGAGATTCTGGAGAAACCAGGGCCAGTCCGCGGCGGTCGCGTGGTATTCGCCATCCCACCCCGCCTCGGGCCCCATGCCACTGTGTACGAGCGTCAGGATCGTCTTCCCCTCGCGACTTTCAATCGTGTATTGCACATTGATATCGACGGGCGGGAGCGAAGGATCCCCATATGGCGCGCGATGTTCGGTCGTGCGCAGCCGATGGAGCGGTTCCCAGATGGTGATCGGAACTTCCCCCGCGCAGTCCGGGCCCCAGGCCAGCCAGATCGAACCTTCATTCCCAGGAATAACCTTGGCGTCGTATGAAAACCAGCTCTTGAGACCATCCGCCGTGGCGATGGCATCCCAGACCTCCTGGGGCGTGGCATTCAGTTCTAGGGTGTATTCCAGAGTCCGATCGAGATGGGCTTGCGTCTTCATGATTCGGGTTCCGTTCCGAGTGGGTTTTCAACAAGCGGGTTATCCAGGTCATGCCGCATGACCCGCGTACGATTCTGAGGAGCCTGCGCTGTACGTTGCCAGTATCAACGGTCGGTTCCGAAGAGCGTCTTCATCATCCGTTCAATATTGGCTTGAAGTTCAGCGCGACGGGATTCGGGCAATTCATAGGTTGAAAGGAAAAACGTGACGTCGCTTGTGCCGGGCTCGGCGCAGGATTGATCGACCTTGAGCCTCAGCCTCGCGTGATTGAGATTGTCAACCGTGCCGGCGAAATCGTGGGGCGGATTGCAGATCTCCACCATCCCCTCGAAGTGATCGCCCTGGGCATTGCGGAATGCGTATCGCTCGCCCTCGCGCAACGACTCAATCCCACTCGTCTCTTCCCCCACACCCGTCCCCGCACCCGCCCCCGGATTACACAAGCCATTGGCGCTGAATAACTTTTGCCAGGCTTCATCAAAGGAAATGTCGGCGAAGGCATGTCGCGTCTGGATGACGAATCGGGGCATGCCCTTGTGATGTTCGAGGTAATGCTTGAGGCCTCCCAACTCGAATTGCCAACCTCGGCTGGTGGCGTGGTATTGCCAGTCCCAGCTCGAGTCTTCGGAAAAACCCGAATGGACGAGCCTCAGGATGGTCGAGTCGCCTTTGGCTTCGAGATGAAAGTCCGCCGCGATCGGGAATGGGATGAGCGTGTTGTTCTTGATCGCCTCATCGACTTCCTCGAAAGGGGTCGGGTCCGCGTACACCAGCTTCAACCTGGAATTCTCATCCCACTGGTCGATACGCGCCTCGAACTGTTCGTGGCCGGTGGACCAGCCCATCCAGATCGAGCCGCCCTTGCCCCCTTCGATTGGCGTCACCCTCGCCTCGGTGGGGAACCAATTGGTCAACCACCTGGCCTCGGTCAAGGCCCGCCAGACGTCGGCCACGCTCGCCTCGATCTCCCATTGCGTCTCGATGATGCGCTCAGTGTGTTCTTCAAGGGTGGTCATGATGGTGCTTCCTTTCCATCCTGATGTTTCGATTTTTCAGCGTGCGCTTGAGCTTCTGATTTCGTAATGACGGGATGTGCCCCCAGCATGAATCGATACGCGCGACCATCGGGGGCGGATTCATCGTGATACTTCGCGGCGAGCCTCGCGATCTCGTTGGACAGTTCCTCGGTGAACCCGAGCCTATCCTTCGCAGTGGCGAATCGCACATCCACCTGCAGCGTCAACGTCGCGAGCGACTTGCCGACCTCGGAGGCCCTGCGTCTGAGGGTGGCGACATCTCGCACCATCTGCGTCGCCGAGGCGACGAGATAGGCCGAGCTGAATCGATCTCGAATCCCCTCGGGCGTCTCCCCCAACTCGCCCAGCACATCGGGATTGATGATGTAGGACCGAGCCGTGGCCTGCATGATCCGCTCGACGCAATTACGTCGATTGCGTTCCTCGAGAAGATTCACGAAGCCTTCGCGTTCAAGCTCGCGGAGGTGGTAGTTCACTTTCTGGCGAGACAGATCCAGCTTCCGGGCCAACCCCGTCGCGGAATCGGGTTCATGCAATTCCGAGAGGATCCGCCTACGAATCGGGTGGAGCAAGGCACTTGCCCTTTCGGGGTCATCAATGATTTCCAATCGTTGGGGAGCAGGGTGAGCCATGAAGTCCTCGATCCACTATGCAACACGTCGGAGGGGAAGAGAATGAATCTCTCGTTAGTATGACAAATAAAATTGTCAAGACAAATTAATTGTTCATAAAAGTAAAAAAATGGCTCCTTCAGGCTCAAAAATAACCAACGGGCCGCAAGTGCGACCCGTCGGGAAGATTCAGAGTGTGATCTTGATCAGGCTCGTCGTCGACGACGCATTGAGGCGAGTCCCGCCATGCCCATCATGGCCAAGACGCCAGGCGTAGGAATCGTCACGGTTTTAATTGAATTCAACACGAAATCGAGGCCGCTATCCAGAGGATTGATCGAGATGGAAATCCGATTGATCTCGTTCATGTTGAGAAATTCGATGCCTGAAAACAGGTTGAAATCGAAGAAGACCGATTGAGCCCCGAAGGAACTGATCGATCGACTCAAGCTGGCGTTGTTGGACCCGTTGAAGATATCGACCGTCAGATTCGTGATGGGGCCTTTCCCCGCATTTTCACCAGAAAAACCGTACTCGGCGAAGTCGATACGAATCCCAGTTTCATTGGAAAAATCCTGCATGAGGCCGCCGGGGAAGCCTGAATAGAACAATCCAAGAGCGCCAATTGCACCAGATGTACTGTTATAAGAGAGTTGGCCTGAATCGATTCTCGCCGAGATCAAATCACTACCGGAAACGAATGAGCCGCCAAAGACCGTGGTCTGTCTCGTTCCCCCCAAGACGCCGGCAAGATTGACTTCGGTGATGAGATTGTTGCCGAGCGACGTTTGAAAGGCTGGCCAGGGATTCGGATCACCGACAGAGTTAAAATCATCGATCACGATATCGGCCTGTGCAGTCAAGCCACACGACAGCGACAATGCGGCAACCGATAGAACCACGCGCAGTGGCTTCCCCATACGCAAAGATATCATGCTGAAAACTCTCTCTCTGCTCCTCTCGGGGCGTCTCTCTTCTCCGATGGACGCAGACTTTCTCACGGTTTGCGTCACCCATAACTTAGCAGAAGCCAGCCCGGACGCAACAGAAACCATGAAAAATCATGGATTCAGGACACCCCCCAGATTAACAAGTTACGACAGCCCTCATTAAGACAGGTTCTATTGCTGACCCTGGATCCCGGAGGGCTGATTCTCGGACTGCCTGATCGTGAGTATTTTCGACTTCTCACATGTTGACGAACGACCCATTGATCCATCAACAGAGTCTTGTCCGACCGGATGCTCACCTTCGGCAAGGATCCCCCGACTCCAAGAGATCAGATTAAGAACAGGACCAGAATACCGAAGGCCCCGAGGTGCATCACCCACGTGAACAAGGCCGCCAGGAATTGGTTTGATGAATCAAGACGCATGAACTGGCGTCGCTTGAGGAAGAGCCCGATGCCGATGCCCCCGCTGAGCCAACCGAATGAATCGAGAACGATGACGCCGGTCGGGATCAGTCCGGCGTTCGTTTTGAGTGCCACCAAAATCGGCACCAGCAGGATCAACGCGCAAATCCCCGAGAAAGCGCTGGGGATCAACGTCACGATGAGCCACTCGAAACGCACTTTCACCAGGCCGACCGTCAGTTCGAGATCTTCTTGACACTCGGGGCAGATCGGATTGGTCAGATTGCGAATGTTGTACCCACATTTGGGACACTGCACATCGCGATCATGAACGAACTCCAAAAGCAACGTCGTGGTTTCTCGATGCACCGAAGATGAATCGGCGTGATTCGATTCTCGTCGTTTCGGCTGGTGAGAATGCGAGGACATGACGGTACTACGTCGGAGTTTCGGGATAGTTCCACTGTCGTCCAGGCTCGTAGGCAAGCAATTCGTACAGCTCTTTCCGCGTCTGCATGTCATCGAGTTGCGGCTCGACGGTCCCGTCGCGTTTCAGAGCCGCCAACCCCCTCGCCACGTGCCCCATCGCCAGCCGCTGCATGCTCAAAGGGTAGATGACGAGTTGATAGCCCAAATCGGCAAATAGATCCACATGCAAGTAGGGCGTCTTCCCGAATTCAGTCATGTTCGCCAACAACAAGCCGGGCGATTCCTTGGAAAACCGCTCGAATTCATCTTCGGAATGCAATCCTTCGGGAAAAATCATGTCCGCCCCGGCATCGCGATAGGCATTGGCTCGCTCAATGGCGTCATCGATTCCCGTCACGGATCGGGCGTCGGTACGAGCGATGATGATGAAGTCCGGATTGAGCTTGTTGGCCACAGACGCCTTGATCTTGGCAACCATATCCGCCCGGGAGATCAACGTCTTGCCATCGAGATGGCCACATCGCTTGGGAAAGACCTGGTCCTCGATGTGCATGCCGGCCGCCCCGCTCCGGTCATACTCAATCGTGGTCCGAATGATCATCTCGCCATCGCCATACCCCGTATCCGCGTCGGCGATGGTGGGCAGACCTGACGCCTGAGAGATTTCCTGGATCGTTCTGCACATCTCGGTCAGGCTGATGAGCCCCACGTCGGGATACCCCGCCACATTGGCGGTGGCCCCGCCCGAGATGTAACACGACTCGAATCCCGCGGCTCGAACCGCTCTCGCCACGAGGGCGTTGAACGCCCCGGGACACATCACAGTGCCTTGTGCCATCAGATCACGCAGGGTCTTGCCGGGATGGGGGGTCATGAAACGTGTCTCTCCTGGTCGTGGTTGATGCCATCATATCGGGGTAACTCCCAGGCGTCCGATAGTCCGGAGCCCCCGATCCATGAGGGTCGATTTTTCCCCGCCTGCCTTTCGAGTCTCATTCCTCTGCCTGATGTGTCCGATATCGATGGGGGCGACTTTCGTGTCGTCTCCCTGAAAGTATTGCGCCACAATGAAACAAACGCCTCCCCATCCCTTTCAAGTCTCGCGCCGACCAAAATCGAGGGCTCGATTCATCCTGCCCATCGTCTTGATCGGACTGATCGCCGCGATCCCGATCGTCATGATGCGATCGATGCCATCGGACTACAGCGAAGCGGAAATCCTGCGCAGCATCCACGCCACCGCCTTACGCCAGAGCGAGAAGCCGGGCGTCCCGAATGGAGGCCCGTTGGGTCCCTGGTGGATCTCCGCCAGCGAAGCCGATCCCATCAGTGGCGAGTTCCGGGATTTCTCGATCACGACCGAAACGATGATCATCGCCGCCCGGATGGCCCGCGTGGAAATCGATCCGTTCGAGGACACGTTCGTGATCGACATGGAGGGTGTGGTCATGACCCGATTTAAAAAGGGTGATGATGCCGAGGAATACCAACTGGTCGATATGGATCACTTTCGTCTCGGTCCGGCACCGTTCGGCATCGACATCCGTGCGGATGCTGGTCGATCCCGACCCGATGGCTCGTCGCGAACGACGAACACTTCGCCCCTGGCCGGGGTTCAGATTTCCGACCACTGACTATCAATTCAAAGTCGATGACAAAAACCGCCCCTCGATTGAGGGGCGGTTTTCACATGGAGTTTGATTCAATCTTCAGCGACTGTCGTCGGACGATGAAACACTGTCATCCCAATGATCGTCATGATTGTTGGAATGATCCCAATCGTGCTCTGAATGATCGGCCCTGAAGAACGTGTGCTCGACTCGCTCGTGAGGTTCACCAGTGCCGGGGCCAGCGAAGACGTGCAGGATACCACCCAGTTCAAGTTCGTTCATCAGGCTAAACAGCTTCTCGTAGCTGCTGGTCTCGGGACGGAAGGGACCGATGGGCAGTTCCTTGCGGACGACGACTTCGGCTTCATCTTGCAGAACGATATTCCATCCTTTCTCGCGATACGCCTGGATGATGGCCTCGATCTGCCGCTCGACGCGGGAATCGATTTTCGCGGGATGATCGTTCACGAGCAAGATCGACTTGTCGGTATTGGCATGCGTAATGGCGTCATCCATTAGCAGTCCAGGCATCGGCGTAATCGGAGGCAGGAGCGTATCGATGTTCGATTCCCGGGTTCGATGATCCGCTCCCGAGGCGGTGGATTTGAGAACCATGCCCGTCAGACGACCATGCTTGTCCTGTTCGATGTGGAGGATGCCGAAGAGATCATCCTTCTTCATCCAGCGTTCCAGTTGACGATCGGTCTTGCCTTTCTGGCCTCGCTTGTACCACTTCTGCACGAGATCCTGGTACTTCTGCTCCACGTCCAGTTCCTCGACGACCAGGCTGTATTCATGGCTGTACTGCTCGATGATGTCTTCGAGTTGCCCGAGAACGTCTTCGTCAAGTCGATCCGGGACATCCATGACGATCAGCGCGGATCGCTTGCCGCTGCTGTCGGAACTATACGAGGACACGCTCGTGTAGGACTGTTCGTTCTTGACCAGGGCCGCTCCGAGAATCGCACCGCCCACAATCACCGTCATCACGATGAACGCCAGGAAGGGGGTCGGCTTCTTGTTCGCCTTGTGGCTGAAGCGTCGTTGCGTCACCTTGCGGCGCATCGCCTGGGCACGAGCCCGGGCCGACTTGACCTGCTCGCGAGCCGCCTTTCGGGCATTGATGGTGCCGGCGCGAACCTTGCGTCGAACCTCGGAGGCTTCTGCGCGGAAGGCTTTCGCCTGGGCCCGAAAATCTCGATACTCCGTCTTGCCGCCCGAGGGGTGATTGGCGGGAGTGGCCTGACCCGTTCCGGGATCGTCGACGACGTAATCGCCGGTCCACCAGGAGGTCACGCGAAGCTTGGGACGACGGGACGCGGGGCCTGACGGCGTTTCGGGACTGACCGGGGCCGCTGCCGCCGCCGCCGCGACGTAGGGTTGCGCCTGAGGGGTCGGACCATATTGAGGCTTGGGCATGTGGGCCGCGAAGACCGCTTCGACCTTGTCCTCCTCCTCGTCGATCGCAACAAAGCCACCAGACATCGAGGGGAGGGACGCCGGCTTGACGGAATAGGGATCGGCCGCCTGCATGGCATATCGCAAGTCGGCGAGCATTTCCTCGGCCGAGTCATATCGTTGCTGATATTCCGTCATGGCGCGCTTCACGATCCAGCGCAGCGATTCGGGGCTCTTCTTCGCGAATCGGCTCAAGCCGCCATGGGCCGGGAAGGTGTTCTCCAACACGAAGTACAGCACCGCACCGACCGCGTAGATGTCAAACTTCGCTCCATCGACCTGATGCACCTTCACGCCGCGCAAGGCCTGTCGCACCATCTCCGGATCGCGGAAGTATTCCGTGCCGTGCGTGGTGAGGGTCATGGCCGAGCGCAGGGGCGTGACGAGACCGAGATCAACGAGATGGGCCTGGCCATCGTGGACGATGACGTTCTCTGGCTTGACATCCTTGTGCCAGAGCCCGCCCTTGTGATACGTCGAAAGCGTCTGCAGCAGGTCGTTTCCATACTGCATGGTCGCGGCGAGTTGCTTGTTGCCCAGGCCCTGGCCCGTGGACTCGCCATGCATCTGACGGGTGATGACCCCCAGATGATCGCCATCATGGAA
>JAPULD010000299.1 GCA_027295365.1 Planctomycetota bacterium | reverse complement strand
TCCTCGCTGACTTTGGCCAAGGCGTTGCCGAAACAGAATTTTGATGGCGATTTCCGAATCGTTCCGCTGTTGTCATCCGCCGTACGCAGTGGCAACCAATCCTTTGCATTGGTGATCGCGGATGATCGGGAGGATCAGCTCAATCACGTGAATCGCCTGCAAGCCCTCGGATTCAGCATTGTGGGCAGTGGCGCTTCGGTTCGGGAAGTCACGAGCGCCATCAACGATTCCACGGGCGTCGATCTCATCGTCGTACAAAGAACTTCGGCCAGTCAGATGCAGGATGTCGTGGAACAGCTTCAGCAGATTGCCAAGACCGCGGTCGCACCCTTGCTTCTCCTTGCCACGGGCGTCGATCGACCTGCCTTGACGGCGGAGTATCGAAGTCATCCTCGCATTTCCGTCGTTCGTGCCGGTATCGGTGACGAGGTGCTGAGCAGCGTGATCGAGGATCTGTTGAATCGCGCCGCCGGGGGGCGCATGACCGAGGCCGAAGCGGAAATCTATGCCATCGAGTCGATGAGCGCGTTGCGTGACATCGCAATTTCAAACAATGAAGTGTTCAACATTTCCGATGCGTTGCCCGCCCTTCGGGACGCCCTGGATACCCGGTATGGCGGCACCCGCTTGTTGATCGCTGATATCCTGGCGCTCATGCCCGACCATCAGGCCCAACGAAAACTCTTTGACGCGTCCCTGGTGAACGATGACGAACAGCAGATCGATCTGTTGGAGCGCGTGGCGGCTTCCGTCAAGCAATATGGCAACATGGCCGAACCTCGCCACATCGACGCCCTCGTTGACCTGATCATGAACAGTGATGGCGACATCGCCGAAGCGGCAGCCCGTGTCCACGGTGCATTGAATCTGCCGGCGACGACCGCCGTACAATTGATCCCTCGTTGATTCGACGCAGCAACGCACGCCAATACGATCGGGAAATGGCTGGCTTGCCAAGATGAAGCGAGTCATCAAAGGTGGTCGTGTTGCCCCGATCACATTGCCTTGCTACTGTGCCCCACGCATCGCCACCCTAGCTCAGTTGGTAGAGCGGAGCTTTCGTAAAGCTCAGGTCAGCGGTTCGAGTCCGCTGGGTGGCTTGTCCTGAAACCCCATTGACGACCGCGTCAGCGGGGTTTTTCTGTTTTTGGGGAAGAGTGATTCCAACCTTTTTGCTCCGGCGCGCCCTGTTTTGCGCCCTGATTTGTTCGGATTTGCTCCCTGTCCATGGCGAAAACTCCATCCGGTAGCACTTTGAGTGGTTTTGCAAAGGTCAGTTGGATATTGGAGTGAGAGTTGCAATAGATCAGCAACCCGTTTTGCGATGCTCCATGATGAAAAGCTCTAATCCAAGTGACTGCGCACAAGACAACCATGGGAAAGAACCATTGCAATTACCGAATAATCTGTTCAGTCAAGCGGCACGTCGGTATCGGTGATGCAAACCACCGAGGATCGGTTCGGCCACGACTCGGCCATTATCTGGAGATTCGATGATCCGAGGAAATGGAGCATTGTGATCCAGGGACTGGTGAGGACGTACCGTGTGGTAGTAGTCGATGTATTCCGAGAGGATCCGAATCAAGTGTGCTTCGTTGAGGACGATGACATGATCGAGACACTCTCGTCGAATTGAGCCGATCACACGCTCCGCGAACGGGTTCTGCCAGGGTGAGCGTGGCGAGGTTACGACTTCCATGATTCCCAAATGCTTGATCCGAGAACGGACCTGGTTGCCATATATGCCATCACGATCACGGATCAGATATTTTGGAGCTTCATCGAAGGGGAAGGCTTCAATGATCTGTTGTGCGGTCCATGCGGCCGTCGGATGTTCCGTGACGTTGAAGTGAACAATTGTGCGCCGATCATGGCGAAGCACAATGAAACAGTAGAGCACTCGAAAAGTGAACCTAGGGACGGTGAAGAAGTCGATCGCGGCGATGTCATTTGCGTGGTTGTTCAGGAATGACCGCCACGTCTGGGACGGCGGCTTCGAGCTGCGAATTCTGTACTTCCTGATCGTGGATTCGGCGACTTCATTGCCAAGCAAAGCCAGCTCATCCTTGATCCGTGGTACGCCCCAGGTCGAATTCTCGCGTGACATTCGCCGAATGAGCTCTCTGACTTCAAGCGGAACTTTCGGTCGCCCCGTTCGCTTTGGTTTGGAAAGCCAACGCCAGTAGAGACGAAAACCCATTCGGTGCCATCTGACCACAGTGTCCGGCTTGACCAGAACAAGACATGACCGCCCGTATGGGTTCAATATTTAGCCTAACTGTATCTCATTGAATTTCAAGGACTTGAATAGCTCGTGGAGAGGCTTCCAAGAGCCCAGAATTGGATTGAAATTCAGTAGATTCGGGCCATGAACGCTGTACCCTGGCAACTCTTGGCTGTGATTGTCGCTGGTTGGATGTCAAGACACCAACAGCAAGTCATTGACTATTTGAGAGAGGAGAATCGGGTTCTTCTCGAGAAGATCGGAAGGAAACGAGTTCGGCTCAATGATGATCAACGCAGACGACTGGCTGCCATGGGCAAAACGCTGGGCCGGCGTCGCTTGGCGGAGGTTTGCTCGATCGTGACCCCGGATACGATTCTCCGCTGGCATCGACAGCTGATCGCAAAGAAGTACGACAGTAGTGGGAGGCGACGACCTGGGCGTCCGAGGATCATGGATCGGATCCGGGGGCTGATTTTGCGTATGGCGCGAGAGAATGAACGGTGGGGGTATAACCGGATTCAAGGCGCCCTCGCCAACATCGGGCATCAGGTCAGCCGGAGCGCGATTCGGCGGACTCTGAAAGAGCATGGGATTGAGCCGTCTCCTGAACGAGGCAAACGCACGTCCTGGAAGAAGTTCTTGAAGGCGCACTGGGGAACGATCGCGGCCGCCGACTTCTTGACCGTCGAGGTGTGGACGTTCAGAGGACTCACACGTTTCTACGTGTTCTTCGTCATCGATCTGGCCACGAGGCGTGTCCAGATCGCGGGCATCTCGGCAACTCCAAATGGGAATTGGAGCGAGCAGATGGCAAGGAATCTAGCAGATCCATTCGACGGATATCTGCGTATTCATCAGTACCTGATCACTGATCGAGATCCACTGTACACACAGGCATTCCGGAACATCTTCAGGTCATCGGGTGTGACCGTTGTACGGCTGCCTCCCCGAAGCCCTGATCTCAACGCCTACGCGGAACGATTCGTGCGTTCGATCAAGTCAGAATGCTTGAGCCGCATGATCTTTTTCGGGGAGCGGCATCTCCGGACAACGATTGGTGAGTACATGGAGCATTATCATCTCGAACGGAATCACCAGGGGCTGAAGAACCGATTGGTCGCGCCCGCGCATGTGGCGGGGCAGCTATCTGGCACAGTTGATCGCCGAGAACGACTTGGCGGCATGTTGAACTACTATTACCGGAGAGCAGCGTAATGCTTGGGCTGAATAATGAACTCATACGGGGGCAGGATCTTGCGTGTTTTGACGACCCATCGAATCTTTTTCTTGCCATGGGCATGAAGACCGATTTGGCACCGTCATTTTCCTGGTTCGTTGGTTCTCGAGTCGTTCAAGTTATTTTAGTTTCATGTGGGATTTGATGTCGGTCGGTGCTCATGAATTACGAATTCATTCATGGGAAGAGGCCAGTCGAACAAATCGGAGAGCCGAATTTTCCTAGTTCTTCATTCGGAATGAGATTGAATCGGTCGTCGAGAACAGTGCCGGGAAGCACCCACGGGACCGGATGCAAAGGAGGACATGCGAAAGGAGGATGCCACAGAAAGAGACGGTTGAGTGTTGCTCTTGGAAGGCTTCATGAGGCTGGGGGGGGGGAAGAGTATCTGGCATGAAAGGATTGGTCGAAACCACGCCGTGTTGGTTCGGGTGTCCGGTGCGCCCAGATGGGGATTGATCCGGAACGTCTTGTTCATGGGCGAGGCAGGCTCTTGGGTGAGATGTTCCAAGCGGAACGATGAAGAAGGCTCGCCGAAAAGAGGCGTTTTCTGAAGCTCGATTCAATCCCGATGCCGATCGCATCCTGATCAACGGAAGAGTGAATTGAGTGTTGCAATCACAAAGGAAGAGAAATGTCCGAAAAATTCAAATACTGTTGCGCCGCCGTCCTGACCGGCAGTCTTTTGTCCATGACCCAGCAATCCCATGGGCAGGTCTGTAATTCGGTCGATCTGGTCTTCGTCATGGATACTTCGCAATCCATGAGCGGGCTGAGCAATGACGCCTGTGACATCATGGGGTGGATTGCGAATCGTCTGGCATTGGATTTTGACGTTGAAGTGACGAAGCTGGGTATCATCAACGAAAGTTTGTTCTGCCCGAGTTGCATCACGTGCATCGGTGATCTTGAACAATTCAACGTGCTGAACATGCTGGGAAGTCCCAATTCAGCCAGTCCTCCAAAATATCACGCTCGCGTGCCACAATCCGATCCGCCCCGATATTTGGAAGAAGCGCCTAACCACAACGAGAGTTGGGGGGAAGCCGTGTCGATCATAGCCGATCGATTTCCCTGGCGAGAGAACGCCGTTCGGTTGATCATTCCGGTGGCCGACGAGGGGCCTTTCCTCGGCGATGCGTCGATTGATTGCGAGACCGTCTTTCCGGTTCCGGTCGATCGAGTGTCGATCAACGATGCGATCAACGCGGCGTTCAACGCGAACCTGCAATACAACGTCATCGTGGCCCCGGTAATCATGCTGGGCCAAATGATGAGTGAGTCCCATGATTGCATCGTGATGTTGGCGAATGATCTGTCAATGGCCACGTCCGTGAACAGTGACAATCGAACAAACGGAAATGCATTTGATGCGCATACCTTTCAGAATCCGAACCTGCAAATTGAAACCAACGATTTCGCGGATCGAGTCAAAGACGACATCTTCGAGACGTTCGGGGGCCTTTGCGCCTGCACGACCACGGGACCGGACGTCGACGGCAACGGCATTCCGGACGGATGCCAGGATTGCAACAACAACACACTGTTCGATCCCGACGAGATCAACCTCTACGGCATCGGAGAAGATTGCGACGGGAATGGAGTTCCCGACGCCTGCCAGATCGCGGA
>JAPULD010000298.1 GCA_027295365.1 Planctomycetota bacterium | reverse complement strand
CCCCAGCTTGATGGGTTCCGTTTTGCTTTGCACGTAGATCAACTCTTCCTTCTTGGCGAGACTGATCACCATGGGCGGCTTCACATCAAGCTGCTCAAATGCCTCCATCGCCGCATGCAGTTGCCCGAGCCCCCCATCGATGAGAATGACATCGGGATAGAGTTCGTGCCCCTCCCCCGCTTCGCGATACCGACGACTGACGACTTCGCGGATCGCCATATAGTCGTCACCCCCGGATACACTTTTTATCTTGTATCGTCGGTACCAATCCTTGAATGGCCGGCCATCGATGAAGCACACCTTGGAGCCCACGGTTTCGCCCCCCTGCAGATGCGCGATGTCGATCGCCTCCATGCAGCGGATGGGCGAATCATGATTCAACGTCCTTTGCAATGACTCCAACCCTTTCTTGGGATCGTTGGCGAAAACCGTCACCTCGGGCTGCCAGTCACTCCCCCTCATCTTCTTCTCGCGCTCGTCGAGCTTCTCGATCGCGTCGATCTGGTCGCGCAACGTCGCGGCCCGCTCGTATTCCTGTTCCTTCGAGGCGGCTTCCATCTCCTTGCGGAATTCCCGAAGCATGACGCTGCGCTTGGAGCCCAGGAACTTGAGAAAGTGATCGATGTCGGCCCGGTACGACCTGCGATCGATCTTGTCGGCACAAGGCCCCGAGCACTGCTTGATGGCATACAGCAGACAGGGGCGGAAGAAGCGGTTTTTCGGATCGCCATCGACGATATCGAGGCTGCACGTTCGGTACTTGAAGACTTGCTGGAGGATCTGCACCGCTTCACGTAAGGCATAGACCGAAGTGAAGGGGCCGAAGATTTTCGCCCCCTTGAATTCCGGATCCGCGGGGGTTCGGGTGATGAAGACGCCCGGAAAGTCATCCTTCGTGGTCACGGCCAGATAGGGAAAGGTTTTGTCGTCGGTCAGCAGGGTGTTGAATCGGGGCCTGATGTCCTTGATCAGGCGGCTTTCCATGAGCAGGGCTTCCCACTCGCCCTCACATTCGATGATGTCGAAATACTCGATGAGGCCCAGCATGGGTTGTTTTTTAGGACCCAGATCCGTGGAGGGGACAAAATACGACCCGACGCGATTTCTCAAGGATCCGGCTTTGCCCACGTAGATGACATTTTCGGCAGCATCCTTCATCAGATACACGCCAGGGCCATCTGGCAGCTTCCTGGCCAAGTCGCCAAGCCGCTTCATCAATGATTCTCCATGATCTGGTACGTCAGGCATGGACTGATTTTAGGGCCATAACCCTGAAACTCCGGGTAGTTGACTGAAACTGGTTTTGGTATAAAAGGTACATCTTCCCATGACAGGGTCCCATTCCCTATTTTTGGAAGCAAATTCCTTGATTTTGTGGAATGATCATTGTTTGATGTTCGTTCAACAAGTCACTTTCAACATGTCTCCATCAGAGTTTGTCTCTGATTGACCCCAAAACCATGGTTTTCCGGCCGATGCCGGATCAAAACGATTGAGGAGTACTCATCAATGAAGTTATTTCTGAGCCTTTGTGCGTTGTGTCTGGTTGTCAGCTTGGGTGGTTGCGAGAGCGACGATGCTGATGCTTCGATGAAAGTCAGCCCCGGAGCCATCTCCGAATGTGGCGTCAATTGCGAATGCTGCGAAAGTTCCCCCAACTACGTTGACAAGAATGCCAGCCTTGGCGCCGTCAAGGACGGATCTTCCTGCGGTAGCTGCCCCGCCGCCCAGAGCGATGCTTCGCTCGGCGCCGTCAGCGAAAAGTCCTGCTCCAGCAGTGCCTCGTCCTGCTCCAGCAAGGCTTCACTCGGTGCGGTCAGCGAAAAGTCCTGCTCCAGCAGCGCTTCGACCTGCTCCAGCAGCAAGGCTTCGACCTGCAGCAAGACCGACGGCTGATTCAGCCTGATACTGCAAGATAAACGCCGCCCATCGTCATTCGACGGTGGGCGGTTGTTCTTAACGGCGATTCATTGACGTCTCCTGCTACAATGCCGCCATATGGCTGACTTGATCATCACGGGCGGACGCGTCATCGACCCGGCCCGCGGCTTCGACGAAACCGCGGATGTATTGATTTCCGAGGGTCGCGTCAAATCAATCGAAACTCGACCCGGTGGCCTGCCTCGTGAGACCACGATGTCTTCTGATACGAAGACGATCGACGCCGAGGGCTGCATCGTCGCCCCGGGCTTGCTCGATATCCACGTGCATTTCCGAGAACCTTCCACCACGCATGAAGAGACGATTGCCACGGGATCGGCTTCAGCTCTCAATGGTGGGTTTACCACCGTCTGCTGCATGCCCAATACGACGCCTCCCCTCGATTCGGCGGAGATGATCCAGTTGATCCGCCATAAATCGAATGAAGCGAAAGGGGCCAGGGTCTTCCCCGTGGGGTGCGCGACGATCGGTCGCCAAGGGAATTATCCAGCCCCGATCGAGGCCATGACCAAGGCCGGGGCAATCGGATTCACCGACGATGGCGACCCGGTCGATGACTCAGGCGTTCTCGCCAAGGTCTTCACGCTCCTCAAGAAAGCGAACCGGGTCTTTATGCAACATTGCCAGGATCCCTCGCTGACCAAGGGGGCATCGATGAACGCCGGGCCGATCGCGACCAAGTTGGGCCTGACCGGCTGGCCCCGGGTCGCGGAAGAACAGATGCTTGAGCGAGACATCCTCCTCAACCAATCAATCGGGGCTCGATATCACGCCCAGCATCTCTCCAGCGGTGGATCGGTCGAGATTCTCCGTCGAGGCCGGCAAGCCAATCAACCAGTTTCGGGTGAGGTCAGCCCCCACCACTTGTTGCTGACCGAAGAGGCTTGCGATGGCTACGACACCCAGGCGAAGATGAATCCCCCCCTGCGAAGTAAACGTGATATCGATCAGCTCAAGGAGGCGGTCGCCCAGGGGGTCATCACCGTCCTGGCCACGGATCATGCCCCCCACCCGGCGGTGGCCAAGAATACTGATTTCGAGTCGGCCGCCTTTGGCATCGTGGGGGTCGAATGTGCGTTGCCTCTCTATATCAAGGCGCTGATCGATGACAATGTGCTGGACTGGCCCGAATTGCTGAGGTTGATGACGATCAACCCCGCACAGATCGCGGGACTCGACATCATGGGGCTGGGGAGCCTTGCCGAAGGTGGCCCGGCGGACATCACGATCATTGATCCCGACCTGGAATGGACGATCGACATCAATTCCTTCGTTTCCAAGGGTTTGAATTGCCCGTTCGATGGCTGGAACGTCAAGGGCCGGTCCATCGCCACCATCGTGGAAGGCGAAGTCAGGCATTCCCGCTCTCAGGAGCGTCTTCGAACCTGATCCGAGGCCAAGTCGTTCTGATCAAACCCTTGATGTTTCTGGCCTGGAATCGTACACTTGTCCCTTCGGCCTCTTTGGGTCGACTTGGCGGCACGTGAGTGGGCGATGCGGCCATGTTCTTACTACCATTGCCAGGAGCCCTTTGGGGCTCACTCAAGCGCCCAGGCGTGAACAGGCGTCGGTTCGATCCGACCCGCCCCTGCCAAGTTCACCGGTGTCGCTGACTGACAAGGATTTTCGATGGCTACCCTCGTAAACGATTTGATTGAAGCCGGGATTCACTTCGGACAGCATCGCAGTAACTGGAACCCCAAGATGGGTTCCTACATCTACGGCGTCCGAAACAAGATTCACATCATCGACATCCGCGAAACGATCAAGGGCTTGCTCTTGGCCAAGCGATATGTCCAGCAGGTCGTTGCCGATGGCAAGGACGTCTGCTTCGTCGGCACCAAACGCCAGGCGAAGGGATCGATCCAGAAGTATGCCGACGATGTTAGCATGCCCTACGTCATCGAGCGATGGCTGGGCGGGACGCTGACCAACTTCCGCACGATCCGCGAACGACTGAAGCGTCTCGAGGAACTCGAAGCGTTGGTCGAATCGGGTGAAATCGAAACCTACTCAAAGAAGATGACCAGCCAGTTGCTCCGTGAGAAGCGAAAGATCCATCGCAACCTCTCGGGCATCCGGAACATGCACAAATTGCCGGGCGTGCTGGTCGCCGTCGACAGCCGTCGCGAAGCGAACGCCCTCCACGAGGCGCGCTCGCTGGGTATCCCCACGATCTGCCTCATCGACACCGATGGCGATCCGGACCTCGTCGATATCCCGATTCCCGGCAACGACGACTCCATGCGATCGATCGAAGTCATCGTGCGTGAGATTGCCGAAGCCGTGAAGCAAGGCAAGTCGGGTCTGACGCAGAAGAACGAAGGCAAGGATGCCCAGGCTGATGATTCACAGCCCGCCGCCCCCAAGCGTCGTTCGTTGCGATCCAAGTATCGCGCCCAAGACACTGCCGGCGAAGAGACCAAGAGCGATGCGGCCCCCCCGGCTGCGGCTCCGGCCCCGACGCCCGATGTCGTCGCCAAACCCGTGTCAGCGCCCAGCGAAGCGACGACGCCTTCCACGACCTGAGACGAAACGAACCAATTCAGGCGTCGATATCGATCGACGCATCATCACAACGCCCCCGATTCAGCAAGGAAACCAGAAATGGAGACTTCTGAGGTGAGCTTTTCAGCCAAAGACGTAATGGCCCTCCGGCAAAAGACCGGCATGGGCATGATGGACTGCAAGAAGGCCCTGACCGAGTCCAACGGTGATCCGGCGTCGGCCGAGGAATTGCTGCGCGAGCAGGTCAAGGGCAAGATGGAGACCCGCACCGAACGCGCCACGGGTGAAGGCCGCATCGGCATCGCCATCGACGGCACGAGCGCCTGTATCATTGAAATACTTACCGAAACGGATTTCACCGCCAAGAGTGAAGGCTTCGTCACCATGACCGAAGACATCGCGAAGATGGCCATGGGCCAGGCCGCGGGTGATCTGACCGCCACGGACGAAATCAAGACTCGCATCGACGACGTTCGCCTGACCACCAAGGAAAACGTCAACTTCGCCCGAGGCGTCAAGCTTGAAGGCGGTTCGTTCGGCAGCTATCTCCACCACGATGGCAAGCGAGCGGTGCTCGTTCAAATCGAAGGTGAAGCGGATGCCGATACGCTCAAGGGCATCTGCCAGCACATCGTCTTCCATGACCCGTTGGGCATCAGCGCCGATGACGTCCCGGCCTCGAAGATCGAAGAGATCAAGGCCGATGCGCTGCAGCAAGCCAAGGACACGGGCAAGAACGAGGAGATCGCCCAGAAGATCGCTGCTGGCAAGGTCCGCCGGTATCTCGAGGACAACACCCTCATGGCCCAAAAGTACGTGCTTGATGAGTCCAAGACCATCACCGAAATTCTGCCCGAAGGCACCACGATCAAGGCGTTCATCCGCTACACGCTCGGCGCCTGACACCCGGAATCCGGACCCCCGGACTCCTGACCCAGTAAAAGAAAATCACGAAAGTGTTTCAGCTCATGTCGAAATGATGTGGGCTCTTTTTCTTTTGGGAGTGTCTCCAAGCGATCAGATCGCATGGTGCGCCACGACTCTGTGAGCCGTACATTCTGGAATCAAGAGAATCAAGACATGGCCGACACGGCCATGGCACACAGAACCTGAACCCCGGCTCCCCTTCTCGGAGAACGGTACCATCATGCCATGCTCCCCATCATCTCCCTCATCGTGGTGCTCATCGTGTCCATGGTCGTGGTCCGGGTGGCCACGGTCGCCCTGACCCTCACCGGACTCTCGCGCGACCTGTCCCGGTTCCAGGCCCGCTCGGCGTTCACCGGCGCCGGGTTCACGACCGGCGAGTCCGAACTGGTCGTGGGTCATCCCGTGAGGCGGCGCATCATCATGATCCTGATGTTACTTGGCAACGCGGGATTCGTGACCGTCATCTCGACCCTCGTGATCTCCTTCACCAGGGAGGTGGATCCCGAGAGCTGGGTCGGTTCCATCTGGACGCGACTCGGGCTTCTGTTCGGCGGGCTCTTCATCCTCATCCTCTTCGTACGCAGCCACCTCATCGACGAATGGATGTCGAGGGTGATCAAGTGGTGCCTGAAGAACTGGACCAGCCTCGACACCCGCGACTACGCGAACCTGCTGCACTTCAGGGACGAATACGCCGTGTCGGAGTTGAAGGTCCATGGCCGCGACTGGCTGGCGAACAATCCGCTCAGCGATCTGCAACTCAGCCACGAAGGCGTGCTCGTCCTTGGCATCAACCGGGAAGATGGCTCCTTCGTCGGCGCGCCGCGCGGCAAAACCCGGATCGAGGAAGGCGACACCCTTTTGGTTTATGGCCGCGAGACCAACATCTCCGAGCTCGACACGCGAAGACGAGGCAAGAAGGGGGAGCACAAGCACATCAAGGCCGTCGCGGAACAGACCACCATCGAGCAGCATGAGGATCCCGATCAGCCTACGTAGAACAGAGTGTCACGGACACTGCAGCGGGACACCACAACAACGGCAGCGAGGTGCCACGGACCGCGGAATGAAGCGGAGCGGAATGGAGTCGTCCGTTCCGTTGTGCCATCGTCACCACATCGCACGGACGACTCCGCTTACCGGGGGCGCTGCGCTGTCCGTGGCCCCCGGCACCCCGGCGCGATCCTTGACCGCAAATACCAATAACCTAATCGTCCGTGTCCTTCAGCCCTTCCACCTGCTTCAGGAATTCCTCGTAGTCGGCGTACTCGGTGTGCTTGACGACCTTGCCTCCCACGATCTCCAACACGATGAGCATGGGGATGCCTTCGAATTCCACGCGCTCCTTCTGCAGGCCCAAGGCGGCCCCCGCCATGGCGTATCGGGTCGTGCCGGCAAAAACCGCATGGTTCTGGAAGAAGAACGTGCGTTTCTGGACGAAGTCGAACTCGAGCACGACGCCGAACGCGTTCTGGAAGGTGTTGAGGATGTTCGAGCGTCCTTCCCTGGGGGCTCCTTGCCCGAGGATGGCCGACGTCGGATCGATGAATACCGCCTTCTCATCCAAGAGCAGGGCCAGGTCCTTGTAGCGCATCTCCAGGTAGGCCAGCAGGTACTTGGTCGCGATCGATTCCAGATCAGGCTCGGGTGAGGCCGGGGGTTCCGTGAACGACTGGGTGTAATCGCCATAGTCGGTCCGCTCGATGATTTTCCCATCCTTGACCCTCAGGATGTTGGCGAACGGGACATCCTTGATGGGCAGCGCACCGTCGATGGTGTACGACAACGTCCCGGCGGCGCAGGCGAACTCACCACACCAGAAAACGACCTCCTGATCGAAGTTCATCTCGTTGATGTTCCATGAGTTTATCAGGGCCACGATCTTGTCCCGTCCCTTGATGCCCGTCGCGAGTGGGCCCCCAAAGACGATTGCCGTGGGATCGATCATGAACAGATCGGGCGAAAGCAATTCCGAGGCGGACTCGATGTTCCGCTCCTGA
>JAPULD010000297.1 GCA_027295365.1 Planctomycetota bacterium | reverse complement strand
TCAGATAAATCAACCCGAAGATCAACATCCGCGATCAACTGCTCGGCATCGGCCAGGAGCCCGCCCGCCACGGGCCACTCGATGGCACCCGACTGAAGATCCGCGCGCCCGATCCAACGCAGCGACTGGACGCCGTCGATCCGGCTCGCTGCCTCTGACTTAAAGGTCAAATCGAGTCTGTCGAAGACGACGACGTCGCGACCCGTTTCACTCGAAGAGATGTCGAGGTCGGCAATCGTCGCGGTGCCTTCATACGTCGTCTCGTACACGTCCCCCGTCTTTGCGATCGTCCCATCCCCGGCGAACGACAATCGTCCCGAATCAAAACGAGCCCCGGGGATGATTCTCGCCAGGGGCATGTAGGTCGCGAATCGGGAGATGTCGAGGTCCCGTCCTTCAATGGTCAGCGCGAGATGTTTCCCGTTGAGTGTCGATTCGCCTTCACCTTTCAAGACACTTCCGTCATCGAGAAGCGCATCAAGGGTAAAGGGAACGGGGCGGTCTTCGATCAACGTGAGCGGTCCCATGTGGATCGTCGCCTCGGCGATGCTGATTTCAACGGGTGGCTCGCGGCTGGCATCGACGAATTCGACATCGGCCCGATCGATATCAAATTGCACAAGCTCGACCTCCCAAGGACCGAGCACATCGCGTACAAGCTGCCGAATGGCAACTTGCAGTTGCTCGATTTCGTATTCGATCGTCTGCACGTCGACTCGATCATCTTGGGGGCTGGGAGGCGAGCTTTTGCCAGGTAGGGGGATGTCGCCGGTTCCTGGAGTGGTGGTGACCAGCAGGGTCTGCAGTTGCAGGGAGCCGTCCGCATCGCGAAAGACATTCAGGATTGGCTGAGTCAATGCGATACGTTGGATATCCACTCGCTGCGCATCGGCGTCGAAGTGCGCCTCGTGAATGGTCATCCCCGGCAACGTGACGATCGTCTCACCTTGTATGGCAATTTCAAGCTCATCGAGGTGGGCGGAAACGATTGCGAGCGATGCCCGGCGCGGTTGGCGAGCCGGTGCAAAGTCATAGGTCAGTTTGAAGCTTAGCCGTCCGTCCGTGATTCGTGCGTTGGTGAACCGGGTGGCGTAGGGCATGAAGGGCTTGAGTTGCATGCCTTCGACGGTCAGCGTTCCGGCAGTAGAAAGTGGATCCGCGAAAAACGTGCCGTGCCAGGCAATCGAGCCTCCGTCGTCGAGTACAGCGGTCAGGTGATGTGTATTCTCGAAGTCCTCACGTGTATCGAGGGATGCGATGTCGAAATCGAGCTTGGAAATCGTGCGTTCGAACGGCTCGTCCAGGGCCTCGTCCCGGACGACGAGGTCGGCTCCGGTCAGCTTCAGGTCGGTGATCACCAGTCGTGGAATGTCGCGAAACGGTTCGGAACTCTGGTCAGAGCCGATCCAGAGTAAAGCCAGGTTGATAAAGCCCTCGGCATCGCGATCAAGCAAAAGTGAAGGGGTGTCCAGCCGCGCATGACGCAAGTGATATCCATCCCGGAAGAGGGTGTCGATGAGTTGGACGTTGCAATCGAACTGACCGAACCCGATTTGAGGCTCACCGGCGTCATTGACGATCGAGAAACCCTGCAGTACGAGTTCAAGGGTGTAGGGATTGAAGGTGGCGCGATCTAGCGTCGCGGTACCATTCAGTCGTTTGTTCAGTTGGGTGATGCCCGTGGTGCGAATAAGCAGAGGCACGCCGAAAAAGCCGAACAATGTATAGAAGAGAACGAGCACCAAGGCGGTGATCATCAACCGTCGGCCCCATCGGCGGCGTTTCCGGGGCGGATCGTGGACCGGCGACATCTTCTCGCCTTCAATCTCAACGTTGCCATCGACTTCGTTGGTAGGTGACCCCTCGGTCGATGTCGGTTTCTTCGTCACGTGGTACCTTCCCTCTTCCCGAATCAGGTCATCGCGTCATTGAATCTCGATCAGTTCGATCACGTAGATGAGCGTGGTGTTTTCCGGAATGACGATTTCATTAGTCTCCGGGTCGGTGATGGCCCGTTCGCCGTAAGCCAGGTCGGGTGGAATGATCAATCGTCGAACACCACCGACCTGCATGCCGATCAGGCCGTACTGCCATCCGAGCATGAGTTGCGCCAATGGCCACGGACCGCGCCGTTCGGTATCGCGGGTCGAATCCACGACGGTCGATTCGTCTTCCAGTGTTCCGTGGTACTGCACCACGATGCTCGAATCGGCGGTGCAGGTATCGCCATTGCCTATTCGCAGATCCTGGATGAGCAACCCGTTGGTGTAGTTTCGTTCTTCCAACACTGGCCAACGTGTGCCATCGGGTATTTCGTACCGTTCCTGGATGCTGTTGGTGGAGAGCACCTTGACCGACACTTCACCATCTTCTTGATCCGTTTCCACTGGCATTTCGACCAACTCGACCAAAGGGGTCGAGTCGATGTCCATTTCATCGGTTTCGGTTTCCGCCGACGATTCATATCGTTGGGACGCGCGGACTTGAGGATCGTAGGGATCGAGCATCCAGTGGCCGATTCCATCTGCCAATGTACACCCGCCCGATGCAACAGACATGACAACCAGAAGAAGCAAGACGTTGGCGCAGCGTGCGAATCGGCGTTTCATGACCCTTCCCTCTCCTTGCCTCAGAAGTCGGCTTGATGATAAATTCATTCCCCGAGTGTGTCCACACGATACTGGCAGGCTGCAGTCCGTGATTATGGGAATTCAATGGCGTTTGTCGGAAGCTCTTACCCCACCACGTCCGGCAGGTCGTATAGCCCGGCGGTCAAGTTCTCCGCCCCGTCCTCCGTGACCATCACGTCCGCCTCGTGGTGCACGCTGAGCGAGCCGTCGGTGGTGTAGATGGGCCACGTGCGCGATCGGGAAAACGTTTCGCCGGTGGAGGTGGACAGCATGGGTTCCAGCGCGATCAGCATTCCCGGTTCGAAGACCTTGAACGCATCGGGCCATTCATGCCGATTCACCGGCACAACGTTGGACACGAATGGCGGGCCGTGAAGTTTACGACCGTATCCATGCCCGCCCAGATTTCGCACAAGATGGAAGCCGCATTCACGTTCGACATGGCCCTGAACGGCCTTGGCCCAGTCGATGAGCGGTCGTCCCGGTTTGATGGCTTCGATGCCGAGTCGAAGGGATTCCTTGCCACAATCCATCAGGGCTCGAGCTTCGTCGGAGGCATGCTCGATGGCGTAGGTCCAGGCCGCATCGCCCACCCAGCCCTTGTGGATGACGCCGATGTCGATGGAGAAGATGTCCCCCGGCTTGAGCGGGTCATCAATCAGGTCTTGGGTGCCGTGAACGATGCAATCGTTGATCGAGAGAAATGAATGGCTCGGAAAAGGGGGGTGCCCGGGAATGCGATAGCGGAGGAAGGCACTGCGGCAGTCGAGCTTTTTCAGTGTTTCAGCGACGAATTCATCAACCTGGGCCAGGGTCTGCCCAGTCTTCAGAAAGTCAACGAGGGCTTCATGCGTCTGGACCACGCGGCGTGCGGCAAGGGTGGCACCTTGAATATCGGGTTGGGCAGTAACGACCATGGCGGGATAATCCTAGGTCCAAGGCCGTGTTCGTCAAATGCCTTGGCCTGATGGAATGATTCTTGATTCGAAAGCTCTCAATCGTCTTGCCCAGGAGTTGTGGGTTGATCTGTCGG
>JAPULD010000296.1 GCA_027295365.1 Planctomycetota bacterium | reverse complement strand
ACCTTTGTGAATGTACCACCAGCAATACCTTTGTCACGCTTTTTGTGGGGGTGTACGACCACGATACAAAGACGCTGCAATACGTTGACGCCGGGCATGGTCATTGGATTATTCGTCGCGCCGGACAGGCTCCGGTTCAGGGTGAGAAGCCTGAGAAACCTCCGATTGGAATTGTTCCCGATATGAGTTATACGAGTCGATCACTCGACCTTGGTATTGGTGACCGGATCGTCCTCTTCAGTGATGGAATGATCGAACTCTTCGGTCCCGATGGTGAGCAATACAGCATCGATCGGTTGATCAAGTCCATCGTTGAGTCGAATTCGCCCCAAGAGGATGTCAATTTCGCCCTGGACGCATTGCAGAATTTCATCAGCAAGGGGGCCAAGGACGACGATACGACAATCGCTTCGCTCGAGATTGTAAATTAAATGCACCGGTGAAACCGGCCGCAATTCAGTCTAAGCGATTTACGTGTATTGGATTGTATCGATGAAATTCGGCGATTTGGTTTTCGAGGCCCGGTGGTTGACCTGTTGCCATATCGATCGTGCTGGATGAGTCATCTGTGATTCATTTCCATGACCACTCAAGGAATGCTAGACTCGTGGGTACATTCAAACCGATTCCAGAAAGGAGACCGGGAACATGCTTGATCCTATTTCGTTGGCCGCACTGGCCACCATCACTTCGCCGACCGCGGCCATGGTCTACTGCATGCCGAGCATGCAGACGCAGGATGCCACGGAAGCCGTCGAGGAGATCACTGAAAAACATCGTGATGCCGAGCGTGCATTCTTCAACGGAAAGTACCAGGAGGCGGAAACCGACGAGGAAAGGCAGGAGCTTCTCGAAAACGATCGGCCGAAATTAAAGCCGTACGTCACCGAGTTGCACGAGATCGCCAAGAAACACCCCGGTTCCGAAGCTGCCGCCACGGCTGCTTCGTGGGTTCTCGGCCTGAAAAATAGAGGCTATGACATCGAAAGTGAAGGCGACTGGGCGCTTGCGATGTTGATGACAGATCATCTTGACAGCGACGCCATCGTCGACGTTCCTCGATTGTGCAGTGGCATGTCGTCGGCCAATGTGGCCACGCTGGAAAAAATTCGAACTGAATCGAAGAACGAGCGGGCCCGGGCTTTGGCTGATTACTATCGAGCCGGTCAGTTGATCATGCTGGGCAAGGCCGCTCAGTCGATCGCCGATTCCGATGGCCCGAACGATCCGTACCTCAGCTACAACATGGACGGCATCGACGACGAGCTCAAGGCGTCATTATCTGAACCTGGGGCCGCTGAAAATTTCGCGATGCAAGGCGTGAATCTTTATGAGCATTGTCTTGAGTCCTACACCGAGATTGCGTTGTACGACAAAATTATGGTGAGCACAAAGGCTGAGAGTTCACTGTTTGCCATGCGCAATCTCCAAATTGGGGATGTTGCCCCGAACGTCACGGGAGTGGATGCCGAAGGCGTCGAATTCAATCTTTATGATTACCGAGGCCAGGTGGTCGTCCTGGATTTCTGGGGTTTTTGGTGAGGGCCTTGTCGGGCCATGATCCCACACGAGCGGTCGCTCGTGAAGAAACTTGAGAATGCTCCTTTCGCCCTGATCGGCGTGAACTCCGACTCCCGTGAAGCCTATGACGCTGAAGTTGAGGAAATGGGCGTGACGTGGCGGTCCTTTATGGAAAAGAGCACGTCCGGTCCGATTCCCACCAAGTGGAACATATCGGGCTGGCCCACCATTTACATCATCGATGTGAATGGCGTCATCCGATTCAAGAACCTGCGCGATGAGGCAATGGAAGAAGCGGTTATGGAACTGCTCTCCGAAGCCAAGGCCCAGGCCAAAACGGATTCCTGATCGACGCCTTGATCTTGATCAATTGACCATCGCTCCCGATCATTTGGGAGCGATGGTTGCTTTTGTGCATCAATCTTGCAGGATGGCGGAAGAAAAAGGAAGCAGGAGACTTCTGTTCATGCGATTCGTCTTGCTCAGCACAATTTTCATGGGGGCCTGGGCCTCGAGTGCGCGCCTTGAGGATCTTCCACCCGACACGATCGTGACCGAGGCCCTTTGGGAAGTGCCTTCGGGGTTGCCAGCCGAGGTGCCTGCACCAGAAGGCAATCCATTCGTTCGTGAGCGGGTGGAATTGGGACGTCGCCTCTTCTTTGATCCCATTCTTTCCCGTGATCGAGATCGATCCTGCGCCACCTGCCATCAGCCTGAATTCGGATTCGCCACCAATGAGGCCCGACCGCCAAGCCTGAAGGGGGGCAAACTCGAACGCAACGCGCCCTCGCTGTTCAATCGAGCGTTTGGCAAGACCCAGATGTGGGATGGCCGTTTCGCTTCGCTTGAGGAGCAGGCCCTCAAGCCGATCGCGCATGAGGAAGAAATGGGCTTGCCGATCGAGGAAGCGATCACGAGGCTTAAAGAGGACACCGAGTATCCAGCACTTTTCGAGGAGGCCTTTGGACAGGGGCCAGATGATGAAACGCTGGCCAAAGGTCTGGCGTCGTTCGTTCGGAGGTTGTTCTATGGCAACACCGCCATGGACGATTTTCGATCGGGCAAGGTCTTTGCGTTGACGACCCAGGAGCGGGCGGGCATGTGGATCTTTCAGAGCAAGGCAAACTGCTGGCGATGCCATCATGGCTTCAACTTCACCGATGAAGCGTTTCACAACACGGGGGTCGGGGTTGTTGATGGCACTTCCGAATCGGGGCGCATGAAATATTCAAATGATGTCGCGGACCGGGGCGCGTTCAAGACACCATCACTCAGAGCCTTGCTGATGACGCCCCCTTACTTTCACGATGGGTCGGTCAACACCTTGCGTGAAGTGGTGGAGTTCTACAACCGGGGCGGTGAAGCAAATGAAAACCTTGATCCGCAGATGAAGCCGCTTGAACTCAACGAGAAAGAGATCGATCTACTCGTAGCGTTTCTTGGATCACTTTCTCGGCATGGTAGAAGTGCCGAGGTTCATTCAGGGGAATCCGAGGGTTCCGGGGGATCCGGGGATTCCGGGGGTGAGGATTAAATGTTTCGAGTACAATGACCAATCATCAATACACATGGAAGGAGCACACCATGAGTGAAGCAACGCAAACCGAGCATGGCCAATGCGATTTTGAGGCCATGTCGCGTACCACGGAAGCGCACGAGAAGCTGAAGCCATTCGAAGGTACATTCAAGGCTGTCGTGAAGATGTGGATGGGGCCTGGCGAACCCATGGTTTCAACCGGCACCATCATCAACACCCTTGAACTGGACGGTAAGTTTCTGCATCAACATTACACGGGTGATCCCAGTGAAGGCCCATTCCCGAATTTTCAGGGGCGTGGATATTGGGGCTATAACACGGCCATCGACAAGTACGAAGGCGTGTGGATCGACTCGGCCTCGACCATCATGCAAACCGAACAGGGTGATCTGGATGGCGACACCTGGACCATGCTTGGTGAGATGCCCGATCAGATGAAGGGCGGGACGGTCAGCAAGAAATCCGTCATCACGCTGATCGACAACGACCATCACTCGATGGAAATGTATTTTCCCGGACCCGATGGCAACGAGTGCAAGGGGATGGAAATTCAGTACACCCGGGCTTGAACGATTCAGACCACGAATTGACTCAACCGGTCGGATCAAATCCGGCCGGTTTTTCGTGCGCATACCTATGGATCTCATCGCGATCGTGTTACCTTGGCGATTCGTTCGATCGTGCTTGGTCAGGATGGAGCAGACACATGAAACGGCGTCATTTCATGCAAACCAGTCTCGGAGCGTGCTATGGCACCGGGTTGCTTGCGAAGGGGATTAACGGTTTCGACATTGGAGAGGACCAGGTCGCCATGGACAATATTCGAGCTTTGTTTCCGAGAATGAAGACCCAGACGTACCTGAACGCAGCCGGGGCCACGCCACTCTCCTCGTTCGTGGAAGCCGGGCTTCGACGCTATGAAACGTATTGGCGAACCGGGCAGGGGCCCGAGCCCTGGGGCAGCGTGTCTTCGATGATGAACGAATTGAGGCAATCCTTGGCCACGCTCATCGGCGCCAAGGATTCGGAGATCGCCTTTACGTTGTGCACCAAGGCAGGCGAGCAGATCGTCTTGAATGGCCTGCGCGATCTGGAAGCAGGTGGCAACATCGTCACCAACGATCTGCACTTCGCGGGTTCCCTGCACAACCTCATCGGATTGAAGCGCGCCGGTCTGGATGTGCGCATCGTCAAGAGCCGCAACTTCGTCGTTGATCTGGATGACATGGCAAAGGCGATCGACGACGACACGACGTTGGTGACGGTGACCTATGTCTCCAACATCAATGGTCGTTTCGAACCCATGGCTGAGCTGGCCAAGATCGCCCATGCGCACGGCGCGTACGTGTACGCCGACATTATTCAGGCCACGGGCATCGTGCCGCTTGACGTGAAGGCATTGGACATCGATTTCGCCACGGGCAACGGATATAAGTGGCTGTTCGGGCATCATGGATCGGGCTACCTCTACGTTCGTGAAGAACTGCAGGGGAACGTGCTGCAAGATCGACGCTTTCCCGGGTCGGTGCGTCACAACTACCAGCCCTGGGTTGCCGATCCCGATCCATCACATGATGACTATCTATATCGTGAGCCTGATGGGGCGGATCGGTATCAGGCCGGCCACGTCAATTACCTTGGTTATTGCTGTCTCCTGGAAGGACTGAAGTTCATCGAGCAGCAGGGGGTTGAAAAACTGCAATCGCATTCCGTGCAGCTTTGCAATCGATTGGTGGAGCGACTCGATCCGAAACGCTTCCCTTGTATCTCCCCCGACCTGGATCGATCGCCAGTCGTGTCGTTTCTCATTGGTCATCGGGAAGAACTCGCTCAAAGGCTGCGCGATGCGAACGTGATCGTTTCCCTCGGGGCGAATCGAATGCGAGTCTCCCCCGGGATCTACAGCAACGAGGCGGATATTGATCGTCTCGCCATGGCCATGATGGGAGAATGAGACAAGCTCTGGCGACTTCAATCGTACGATTCGATCCCAATTCACATAATCAATATCAAGTGACCCATAACTATGGGGCACGTAAATGCTTCTGGTAAATACAAGTAGAGTGTATTTACTAATCCATGATCTGAAGTAAGCTGGGGAAGCATCCAGGGAACTGGATTGCCGAGAAAGATCATCCTTTTGTCGGAATCGAAAGTTTGAACCATGTGGATCCGTACCCGAATCGCGCTGGTCGCTTTGTGTTGTTCCATCGCACCATCAATATTGGCGAACGCCGGTCCGCCGCCGCAATCGCACGCGCGACAGTGGAACGAGGAAATGCTCAGCGCGATCCGGCTCGACATGGCGAGACCGACGGTGCATGCAAGAAATCTGTATCACGTGTCCGCCGCGATGTGGGATGCGTGGGCGGCGTATGACACTGTCGCCGATCAATTGATTCACGATGAGCGCGCCACGGCGACTGATATTCACGCGGCCCGAGAAGAGGCGATCAGCTATGCCGCCTATCGCGTGTTGTCCGCCCGGTTCGCATCGTCCCCCGGCTCGGTGACAAGCCTCGCGTCCTTCGATGCTCGCATGCTTGCCCTGGGCTACGACAAGGCCAATGCATCCACCGTCGGCAATACCCCGGCCGCGCTCGGCAATCGCATCGCGGTGTCGGTGCTCTTTCATGGATTCAATGACAACGCCAATGAATCGGGGGGATACGCAAATCTGTCTTATCTCCCCATCAACCCGGCCTTGCTTCCTGATTTTCCGGGCAATCCCGACATCATCGATCCCAATCGCTGGCAGCCCCTGGCCCTGGATTGGTTCGTCGATCAGGCCAGCATCCAGATCGGTGAGTATCCCGAATTTCTCGGTCCCGAATGGGGTTTCGTCGATGCATTCTCGCTTTAGACCGATGACCTGACGATCTACAACCGTGATGGATTCGACTATTGGTTCTTTCACGATCCGGGGCCGCCTCCTCTGATCAATGGCGTTGGTGATGCCTATTACAAGTGGGGTTTCGAGCAAGTAACGATCTGGAGCAGTCACCTCGACCCGACGGATGGAGTGATGCTGGATATATCGCCCGCTGCGATCGGGAACGCCGCATTGCCCGATCCAAGCGATTACGATTCTTTTTATGACCTGTTGAATGGTGGTGATTGGGGCAAAGGGCATGCGCTCAACCCTGTCACGGCAGTGCCTTACGTGCCGCAAATCGTTCCCCGGGGCGATTACACCCGCATCCTCGCGGAATTCTGGGCGGACGGCCCCGATTCAGAGACGCCCCCCGGGCATTGGTTCGTGCTCCTGAATTATGTCAATGATCATGCATTGTTTGAGAAGCGCATGGGTGGAGCAGGCCCGATCATCGATGACCTGGAGTGGGATGTGAAGTCCTATCTTGCGATGGGCGGGGCGATGCACGACTGCGCCGTCACTGCATGGGGCGTCAAGGGTTGGTACGACTACATCCGACCCGTCTCGGCGCTTCGGTACATGTGCGATCTCGGGCAATGCACCGATCCGTTCGGCCCCTCCTACGACCCGGGCGGAATTAACCTGCATCCTGATCTCGTCGAGGTCGTGACTTTGGCCACGACCGCCCAGGGACAAAGGCATGAAGCGCTCGCGGGATTCGAGGGCAATATCGCCATCAAGGCCTGGAAGGGACACGATTACATTCTCAACCCGATGACGGATACCGCGGGCGTGGGATGGATCCTGGCCGAGAACTGGTGGCCTTATCAAAGGCCGACGTTCGTGACGCCTCCCTTTGCGGGGTATGTGTCGGGGCACAGCACGTTCAGTCGCGCCGCGGCGGAACTCATGACGCTGCTCACCGGGACGCTTTCTTTCCGGGGGGCATGGGTGAATTCTTCTGCGCCCAGAATGACTTCCTCGTCTTCGAGGATGGCCCTTCCGTGAACGTCACCCTCCAATGGGCGACGTATCGCGATGCGAGCGATCAGTGTTCGCTCTCGCGGATCTGGGGCGGCATCCATCCCGGGGCCGACGACTTGCCGGGGCGGCAGATGGGGCTCATCATCGGGCCCGACGCCTATAAGCATGCCGGCAAGTATTTCTCGGGACGAATCAGTTGCCCCGCCGACACGAATGGCGATCGTGTGATCAATGTCGAGGACTTGTTGCTGGTGTTGGCCGGGTGGGGGCCATGTCCCGATCCGTGCGATGGCGACATGAACGATGTCGAGGTCATTGACGTTGAGGATCTGCTCAACGTTCTGGCCGTGTGGGGCATGTGTCCCTGATTGCGATGCAATTCTCAATCAGTCGATTCGATCGGCGAGAAACGTGCTCACCTGATCAAGGGCGATACGTTCCTGGCTGGCGGTGTCGCGATCGCGCACGGTGACGGTCTGGTCCGTCAGCGTGTCGCCATCGATCGTGAAGCTGTATGGCGCGCCGGCCTCATCCATTCGCGCGTATCGCTTGCCGATGGACTGTTTGCCATCGTATTGGCAGGCGTACTTGGTGCGCAGCTCCTGGTAGAGCTTCTGGGCGACCTCGGGCATGCCATCCTTGTTGACCAGGGGGAAGATGCCCGCCTTGATGGGGGCCATGGCCGGGTTGAACTTCATGACCACGCCACTGGGTCTTTCCGGATCGGGGGTGTACGCCTCGCACAGCAGGGCCAGGACGCCCCGGGTGAGACCTGCCGCGGGTTCGATGACGTGGGGCATGTATTTGCTGCGTTGCTTGATCTCTTCCTTGTCCACGCCTTCCTTCTGGAGTTTGACCTGAAGGTCTTGGTCGAAGTACTCGAGTTTGGTTTTCGAGGCCTTCTGGTGGGCGTCGAGGTCGAAGCAACCCCGATGGGCAATGCCTTCGAGTTCGCCATAGCCGGGGGATGTGAAGGGGTAACGGTATTCAACGTCGGCGCATGCGGTTGAATAGTGGGCCAGTTCGTCGGCATCATGATCGCGACGGATCAGATTATCCCCGGTCAGGCCGACGGATTTCCACCAGTTCGTGCGCTGCTCGACCCAGAATTCGTACCACACCTGAGACTGATCAGGGGGACAGAACCATTCCATCTCCATCTGCTCGAATTCGCGCGATCGGAAGATGAAGTTCCGGGGCGTCACCTCGTTGCGGAAGGACTTGCCGACTTGGGCGATGCCGAAGGGAAGCTTGACCCGCATGGTGTCGAGGACGTTCTTGTAGTTGGTGAAGATGCCTTGCGCGGTTTCGGGGCGGAGGTAGGACTTGTTGTCTTCGTCGCGGATCGCACCGATGTACGTCTCGAACATCAGGTTGAACATGCGGGGTTCGGTGAGTGTGCCGGGAGTCTCCACGTCAGGCCCGACAATGTACTGACGTGCATCCGCGAATTCTGGATGACTAAAGGACCAATGCTCTGGATTATCAACTACGGAGACTCCAATTGCCTTCGCGTACTTCGTTGTTTTCTTTATGGCCGATTTGTATGAACTTTCATCATCCTCAATGAATGCGTAAAGACGTTGAATTGCAGGGTGTGAATCGTCGCCAGAGTCAGCTTCAACATCCCAAGAAATCAAAACTCGAATTTGGTCCGCTCGATATCGTTTCTTTGATTCCGTGCAATCCACCATCGGATCGTTGAACCCGCCGATGTGTCCCGACGCTTCCCACACTTTCGGGTTCTGGATGATCGCCGAGTCGAGTCCGACGATGCTCAAGGGCTCGCCATCGGGTCCGATCGGCGGGCACTCCACCATGTCGCGCCACCAGGCGTCGCGGAGGTTGTTCTTCAGGGCCACGCCCCGGGGGCCGAAGTCCCAGAAGCCGTTGATGCCGCCATAGATCTCGCTGGCGGGAAAGACGAAGCCACACCGTTTGCACAGGGCGACGAGGTCGTCCATGGAGTAGGCGGGGCTGGTGGAATCGGCGTCGTTCACAATCGCAGTATCGGCATCAGTGCTCATGCCGCGATAGTAGCGAGGAAAGGGATTTGGGACTAGGGATTGGGGACTGAGGGGGACCGAGTGAGATCAGGAGGTGGAAACGGATGTCCCCCGAAGCGCCGTCGTCATGCGCGTCAAGTCGTCGGCGAGCTGGCCCAGCCTCGCAATCGTGTCCTCGTCGGTCAGCTTCTCGTCCTCGAACGCGTCCCCCGTCGCGTAAACAAAACGCGGCACGATCACGCTGCGGAAGTCGAGCATCAGGCAGTTGGCCAGCGACATCGCAGACATGTAGGAGCTTGGGCCACCGGCGGCACAGATGAAGCCCACGACTTTGTCACTGAAGGATTTACCCGAAAGTTCCAGGACAGTCTTGGCGATCGCGCTGGGGCCATAGTTGTAGATGCCATACCCGATCAACAAGCCATCCGCCTTTTCGACGGCCAGCTTGAGTTTCTTGGCGTGTTCGTTATCCCATGCCGCATGACCATCGCACACTGGCAAGTCCATGTCCGCCAGATCTAGCCAAGTGGTTTCGGCTCCGTTGACCTGGGCCAGGTGCTCAAAAGCAGTTCGTGTCATCACGCGGCTGCGGCTTCCCGGGTCCAGACTGGTTGATAGGCAGAGGTAGTTCATGGGGGAAGGCAATAGGGATTAGGGAATAGGGACTAGGGGGGAGGATTTGGATTATGGCGTTGATTTGATGGAGGCGGGGGCGGTCGTCGCGATTTTTTTCGAGGCCAGCTTTGCGGCGAGTTCGATTGCCGCCTTCATCGAGCCTTCGCTGGCCTTGTTGGTGCCGGCGATTTCGAAGGCCGTGCCATGATCGGGGCTCGTTCGGATGATGGGGAGGCCGAGGGACCAGTTGACCGCCTTGTCCCAGCCCAACAATTTGACGGGGATCAACCCCTGATCGTGATACATCGCCACCACCAGGTCGTATTCACCCGAGGCGGCCTTGATGAACACGGTGTCGGCCGGGTAGGGGCCCGAGACGTCGATGCCTCCATCGATGGCGACGCGGATCGCGGGTTCGATGAGCCGCGACTCTTCATCACCCATGAGACCATTCTCGCCCGCGTGAGGGTTGAGTCCGGTGACTGCAATCCGGGGATTCTCGATGCCCAGCATCTTGCACGCTTCGTGACCCAGGTCGATGGGATCGAAGACGCGGCCGATGGTCAACGTGTTGCGAATGTCCATCAGGGGCAGGTGGCAGGTGGCGAGGGCGACGTTGAGGCGGGGGGAGACGAACATCATCACGCACCGCTTGGCCTTGGTGCGATGGGCGAAGAGTTCGGTATGGCCCGGCCATTTGTATCCCGCTTTACGCCAGGCGTCCTTGGAGATGGGTCCGGTGACGATGGCATCCAGGTGACGAGGGTGCTCCGGGGGACGCATGGCATCTTCGATGGCATCCTCGACGAACTGCTTGGAGACGACTCCCGCCTGCTTGCAGGGGCGACGGTGCATCTGGAGAAATCCATCGTGTTCGTCGTAATCCAGCACGACCACATCGTCACTGATGCTTCGCTCCAGGCGGGATGAATCGTGTTGCACACGAAACCAGAAGGGATGCCGCTCCAGGTCGTCGGCGATGTAGGTGAGCAACTCGTTGAGCCCATAGATGACGAAGCGACCCATGCGCCGGGTGTCGGGATCGGCCAAGGCCTTGATGATCACCTCGGGACCGATCCCCAGCGGATCACCCATGGTGATGCCGATGGTGGGCTTTCGGGTTGTCCCGTCGGGGGTCTGCATTCGCTCATGGTACGCGAAGCTTCGAATGGAATCGACAACCAACATGGGCGTCCGATGGAATGGCGAAAAGCAAGGAAAAGAGGGAAAAAATGTGCTGAATTCAGTGAATTGAGATGATCATGCCCTCATCGAAAGTCGGGGCGCTGAAGTCAAGACCGAGCCGGAGGGCGTTGATTGATCGAGCAATGATCGTCCCGGCTGACTTGTCGCTCTGGTCTTGGACCTTGGAATTCTCTTTCGACTCGGGGATCGGCGACTCGCCTTGAGCGTATTGAACCGCCTCGATCTCGATGCCGTCGGGATCCATGAAGTAGACATGTCGTCCCGGGTTGTACTGCTGCTCGGTGATTTGAATGTTCCTGGTGGCCAGGCGCTCCTTGAGCGCATCGAGATCATCAACGACAAAGCCGAAATGATTGAATCCGACGCGATCGTAACTCTTGGGTTCGGATGGATGGCCAGTGAGATCCCGGGCCTGGAACAGCGCGAGATAGTTGTGGTCATCGCCGACGTGGGCGGCGGCCTTGCCATCGGACGTGGTTCCGCGCCAGCGGACGCTGAAGCCGAAGAGGTGGGTGTAGAAGTCGATGGATGTTTCGAGGTTTTCGACGGTGAGATTGACGTGCTCGATGAACATGGTGGGTCTCCAATTACAAAAGTGACTACTTATGAATATTGATTACGTCCGAGAATTAGTCAAGCGATTCCTTTTGAAATTCTGGACCCAGGCGACTATTCTTTATGTATGGCCCCTGAAACCACGATTTCCGACGCCAAACGCAAGGTTCTGGACCTGCTCAAACGTCAGACGGCCCTGACGGCGGTGAATATCGCATCCCAATTGCAATTGACCGACGTGGCGATCCGTCAGCATCTGGGAGCCCTGGAAGAACTTGGGCTGGTCGAATCGAAGCCACTCAAGCCCAATGGTCGAGGGCGGCCCTCCTCGCTCTGGTCCCTCACGGATCTTGCCGACGATCTTTTTCCAGATCACCACGCCGACTTGACGGTGGACCTGATCAACGCCACCCGCAAGGCTTTGGGGGAGGATGGGCTACTGCAAATCATCGAAGTCAGGTCAAAAGAGCAGGTGAGTCATTACAGGACCATGATTCCGAAGGGTGCCTCGCTCAAGAAGAGAGTCGAGGCGTTGGCCGCCTTGCGCAGCGCAGAGGGATATATGGCGGAGGTCGAGCAAGAGAAACCAGGTCAATACCTGCTCATCGAGCATCATTGCCCGATCTGCGATGCGGCCAAGACTTGCCAGGGATTCTGTAATGCCGAACTTGACGTCTTCCGGAAAGTCCTTGGTCGAGACGTGAATGTTGAGCGAATTCACCACCTGATGACGGATGGCGATCGCTGTGTGTATCGGATTGTGGGTTGAAAAATACTGAAGAGGGTGGATGTTACGTCGATCGACGACGACGGGATCGTCCCATCACGGCCGAGCAGACCAAAAGTGACAAGGCTCCGGGGATGGGCACTGAGGCAAACGAGAAGGCCTGCCTGATTTCAATACCGGATCCGTCAGGACGAAAACCGATCGTGCCGTTGAAGGAGAATTGCGTGCCGCGCGGGACGGTGATCTGGGCGTAGAGCACGCGGCCTGAGGCGTCGGGTATCGACAAGGGGTTGTCGATATTGGGCGTCCCCGGATTGCCATCGTGATCGTAGGTGGGAACAAGGGCGATGCCGTCCGCGTCTGGCGCGACGTGCAGGCCGTTGAGCATCGTGGTGGGCATGGTGGGGGTCGCGAACAGGCCGAGTTGCGTTTGAGGCACATCCCTCCAGTTTGCGGCCCCGATCGTCAGAAATGAATCAAAGGCATGATTCGTGTTCGCGATGCTGGTCAGCAGGTCAGGAGGCAGAATGTTGCTCGTGACCGGGTCGAAGAATTGCTGCCCCGACGGACTGATGATTCCGATATCGAGTGGCATCAAGGATGTCGATCCGAAAAACACCATCCGGTCGGCGGGATTGTCGTAGACGGCATAGAACCGAAGCGTGACGAAGTTCTGTGTAAACGTCGCCCATTGATTGCTGACGATCGAATTGATCGAAGAGGCTCCGATGCCGTTGTAAAGCGAACCGTCCGCATTGACATAACCCTGACTGAAATCCACGTGTTCCGAGACGATGTCAACCAGATCGGCGTGAACCGATGGACCCCAGACTAGGAAAAGGGACAGGGTTCCGAAAGCGGCCATAAATTGCTTGCGCATGATTCTCTCTCTTCCGCTTCGATTTGAAGCCGGGTCGAAGCAATCCCTTTGGCATCCATACCACGCAGTAAATTGGTTTGGCACATATTGAGGTGTGCCAAAAAAGTCTCTTCTCAACCGGCTCTATGCCGCGGCCGGGTTGATCAGGCTTCAAAATCTCATTTTTTTGAATTTTTTCCCCGGCGAATTATAAAATTCCTCACAGCTTCAATACTCAGAGCGAAAAACGGCACTGTTGGGTAGCTCAAGGCTGTTTGTTATCAATGGGCTTCGATGGAACATGGCGTGCACTTTCACTCGGCCCTTGAAATCGCTTTTCAGCCCGGTTCAGTCATCGTCCGAGGGCGATGCGGTTCCTCCCAGTGCCTGGGTGAGCACTTGAAGTTGCCTCGTGAGTTTGGCGACCTCATCCTCGAGTTTCTCAACCCGATCGGCCAGATCGGGAACGGACGCGTCCCGGGCCGATGGCGAGATGGCTTGTGAGCTCGTGGCCCCGAGTGGATGCAAGTTGGGACAAAGCAATTGAACGTATCGCGCTGCGCGACTGCCCGGGACGGGAGGCAACTCGCGGACCATCGGCTCCTCAAGCGACATCATGTGATCAAGGAGGTTCTTGACGATGTCCGTGGATTCGAGGGGATGCATTCGTGAGGCCCGGGTACGAAGTTCGCCGACTGTCTGGGGGCCACGCATCAACAATTCAGCCAGCACCACCAGTTCATTCGTGCCTACATCCAGACCTTCACGCGCCACGTGGCGAAATTTCTGCACCCGACTGCCCGTAAGCATCACTTCCCTCATGAGACCCTTGACTCGAAGTCCGTCGATCGCATCGAGCACATCATCCTCCGAGAGCGTGAGTACCGGTTCACGATTGCTCTTCTGATTGCTCCCGGTGATGAGCGAGTTGAGGGTCAGGGGATATTGCTGGGGCGTGGTCTGGGCTTTTTCAATGAGCACACTCAGCACACGACTTTCATTGGGGGAGAGTTGGATCATGCATGACATCATAAAGCGGAATGGGCTCGGCTTGAACCGCCCTCAGGCTGAGGGATTTGAGCCCCTCGAGTCCAGGTCAATAGTCATGTCATGGCACTGGAGGGGCCGATAACATTCTGATGTCGTCACTCGAGCATGTCGCGTTGCCCACCAGCCAGCCACGAATCGCCCTTGAACATGCGATTGGCCGAGGTGAATACGCTGCCATCGTCTTCTGTGGGGCGACGGCAGCTTTTGGGGAACTTCCGTGTGAAATGACTTGTACCGTCTCTCGGAAATATGTGCTTGAGGATCCGAGGCTGTTTCAGACGTCTGACATGTCTCATTCGGGGGGAGGCGTCTTGCCTCACTGGCCAGCCCATGCCATTGCTCCCACGCCGGGCGTGTGCTTTGTGTTTGTCGATGATGACAATCCTCTTCGACGACGTCTTGCGGAATCCGGAGGGATCGAAGGTGAGCATTACATCGTTTTGGAAAAGCTCGCCTCGTCGGATTCCAAGACCAGGCATGATCGAGCACTGAGTGACTTTGTGAGCAACCTCGGATCCGATCACAACGTGGTGACCCTGGGGTATGGCGATCAGGGCAAGATGATGACTCGGCGTCTTATTGATGAGTTCGGACTCGATATGGATCGATTCGTCATCATCGATCATGCCGACGCTTCACGTCATGCCGCGGAACGGGATGGATTCCGTCTCGTTTCTGATCTGAACAATGCCGGGGCGATCGCGGGCGTCCTTTCGACGCCACTCATGCGTCATGGAAAGCTGCATTCAATCCTCATCGAGGCTCTGGCTCTTGGGCTCCCATGTTTCGATAACGCGATCGCCACCCGAAAGACAGAATTCTTCGAGACGATGAATGGCTTGCATGTCGATGCCGCCGCCCAAAGGTCGCTGGAATGGACGGGATCCATTGCCCGGGCGCGAGACTTGACGCCGGGTGGGATCGCCACCTATCGCCATGATGTACGACAAATCCAGGGCGTCGAGGTTGCGGAACTGCATCGGGGCGTATCGCTCCAACCATTCCCCGCCAACACGCCGATCGACGTGCGGAATGAAGTGAACCGTCGTGGGCTCGACCCTTCGACATTGGTCAGAAACGTGACCACCTACGTCACGCTGCACGATCGGCGGGCCTTGGGCGTATTTGCGGCCCGGGAATTCTGCCGAAGCATCTGGCCTGAAGCAGTGGAAGAAGTCTTCCCCTCGCCTCATCCCCTGGAGATGGGAACGACTGACTTTGAGCGCATGCTTCGTCGGCATGTGGATGGGTGCGAATACATCACCGCCTCGCAGACGTCAGCCCAACAAGCGGTGCTTGGAATCGTGGCTCGGCATTATGCCTTGGAGTCGCCAATCATCGAGATCGGCTCGGCGCTGGGAGGCAGCGCCTTGCTCATGGCCCTGGCCACGGCCGAGGGAGCGGAAGCGCTGCATTCAATCGACCCCGACACCGCGACCCGGGATGTGATGCGTTTCGCTTTCGAGCGAGAGGGGCAACTCGATAGACTGCGCCAGCACGTCATGACCAGCGAGGAAGCGGCTCGGTGCCCGGGACTGCTCCCCGAGCAGGCTGGCCTGGTCTTCATTGATGGGCTGCACACATACGATGCGACGCTTCTTGATTTTGAACTGTATGCCGATCGGGTCAGGCCGGGCGGGGCTCTGCTGATTCACGATGTGACCATCGAGCGATACAGCGTGTGGCGCGTTTTTGCCGAGAACATTGTGCAGGATGAACGATTCAAGGCGATGACTCTCGTGGACGGGCTCGTGGTGATGGAACGGAGAAAGGACGGCAGTACGCATGACGGATCGTGAGCGGTTGATTCGGAATCTTGAACGCCGGACGACCGGAAGGGATCTGGAGAATGGTTTGCGACGTTGCCATCAGGAGCTTGATGGAAAACTGCTCGGGGCCTTGCTCAAGGGATTGGTGAAGTCAGGTCTGCCCCACGTGGGGGCAAGTTTTCTGCGCAGTCTTCCGGATCTGAAGACCAGACAACCTGCGTTTTATTCCTTGATCGACAAACTGGAAGCTCTTCTGCCGGGGGCGACGATTGGCGAGGCCGTCTTAAAGACTTCGCAAGTCCTGACCACGCTGCTTGAGTCGCGTGTCCATTTGATGCCATTGACAAATCAAATCGAAGCTTCGGGACGACGGGTCGAGATCTTCCGGACCGAGCAAGGTCATTGTGTCGCCATGAAGCTTGATGAAGGGGGAGGCTTCATCCCGGCACTGCCTGAGATCGCCGGTCCCGCGGACCTTCAAACGCTGATCAACGACGATGGGTGCAATACGATGTCATTCCTGCTGCTGGGGGTGCCTCGGGATGACGTATGGAACACATTGGTCGAATGGAGGGCGGAATCTGGCTTCGCCCCGCCGATCGACTTGATTGAGCCTGATATCGATGTGCTGGGGGTGTGGCTGAGGCGAATTGTCGATCCCGTCATTTTTGAGGGGCCTCGCATCGGTGTGTACGCGGGACCAGACGCGATCGAGCAATACGAGCAGCGACTGATCGACAACCCCTCGCAAATGCTGCCCACTCAAATCGCAGCCAATGGTCGGGAATATCCACCTTTGCCCGAACCCCCTCGGGAAATGCTGAAGCGGATTGGCGAATCTCGGAAAGCCATGGCCCAGGAGTCCATCGTCAGGCAGCGAGAGCGATACGAAGGCGAAACGAGCGAGTCGTGGGCACTGCGATACCAGAAAGCGGGAGTTGTCGAGCCAGCATTGCAGATTCTGGGTTTGACCACACGGCATTCAAGCGTGATGCAATACGCGATGCGCGATCTGAAAAGTGCATTCGATCGAGCGGGTTGTTCATTCGATCTCGTCATGGAACCCCACGAGCACACGAGCATGGTCGCGGTGGCGAGTTCGTTGGCCCATCGCGACTATGACATGGTGGTGGTCATCAATCATCTTCGCAATGAACTGGATGGCGAGGTTCATCCCAATCTGCCTTATGTGTGCTGGATCCAGGATCACATGCCAAGGCTCTGGAGTCGAGAATCGGGCCGGTCGGTCACGCAATTGGATCTCGTGTTGGGCCAATCCCGGGAGCTGATGTCGAGGCAATTCGAGTATCCGAGCGAGCGGTACCTTGAGACGAGCAATCTGACCGATCCCGATACGTACTGCGCTGAGCCGCTCGATGCGACTGAACTGGATGCCTATCGGTGTGATGTGTCGTATGTATCGCATGGTTCTGCGACGCCTGAAGCTCTCCTGATCGACCTGACCCGAGGCTGGATTCCGGAGCATGCGACTTGTCTGGAACTGATGCTCGAACGCATGAAGGTTGCGCTCGATACGAAGCCATACATTCGGAGCATCGATCTCGCCGCGATGTTGCAGGAGGCGGAAGGTGATGCGAAATGCGAGGATGTCAGTCGTGAAATTCGCTTGGCGGTATTGCTGCAGAATTCACTGGTCCTGTACGATCGCCTGCTGAGGCATCAAACGCTGCAGTGGGCGTCAGCGTGGGCAGAATCGAAAAACCGATCTCTGAATCTGTATGGCAAGGGTTGGGACACACATCCATCGTTGGCAAGGCACGCCCGAGGCGAGATAGAAAATGGGCGTCCCTTGCGAGCCGTCTATCAGGCGTCGGCCATCAATCTTCAGGTCAATGGGTATGGATCCCTTCACCAGCGTCTGCTCGATGGGCTCGCCAGTGGCGGATTCATGCTCACTCGATTCAATCCCGCGGATGTGTTGCGAATTCAGTACTCAAAACTTCGTGATCAGCTCTATCGAGATCGACTTGATCTGAATGGCATCATGGAGAGGCGAGGTCATGACCATGAACTTGATTCGACGCTGAACAGTATCGAACGGTTGGAGGGGCTTCGTCTCGCTTCCATGATCGATCCGATCCGAAAGAGGCAGATGCATCTTCAGGAGCTGACCTTCAATCTGCCTCGGCATGACAACGATGACGAAGCGCTGATGCGACGCCTCTGTACGTTGGAACATTTACCCAGAAGAGTGGCGGGTGATCTTCCCGGGTACGAGCAAACCAGCTTCCGGACGGAATCGGAAATGCACGAGAGACTTGATCTGTTTGTTGATGACCCGGAGGCGAGAGCCGAACTGAGCGGGCCGATGCGAGCCTCGGTAATCGAGCATGACACGTATGACGCACTGGTCAGATCGATCCTGAGCCACTTCCGTGGGCTAGATGATGATGTCCACCGGTTCAAGCCTGATCGTGGTATCGAATTGCACGATACGAGACTCTTTGAATCTGGACTGAATTTCTGAATGGAGCTGCGATGAGGCTTTTGGTAGTCAGCGCGAGACATCATCCCGAGCAGGGGGGGATTGGCACTTCTGTTCAGTCATTTGTCGATGCGGCACGACTGGCCGGGTGGCACTTGGATTTGATGACAAGGCGTGGGGGCGATCCGACTCCAGCGTCAACGAATTTCGAGATCTCAACGCTCGATGAGCATTCTGATTTTCAAGAACGCGTACCTGTTTTACGTCGCATCGAGCGGATCAGGCCATATCGGTATGGCTTGTGGTCGCTGGGGGTGGCGGAGTTCCTGCTCACGTGTGAGCCGAATTACGATGCGGTGCTGTTCATGGATATTCAGGCGGAGGGGCTGGTGTCGATTTGCAGTCGAGCCGTGCGGCATCATTTTGTTGGCGTTCCCTTCCTCGTGATGGCGCATGGTCCCATGGCCTTGGCGGAAACTGTTTCGGGATACGACTCAAATCGGTTTGGACGGTCCATCTACCACGAGTGGGAAAGGCTTGCGTTGTCTCACGCCGATGGCGTGATCGGGGCCAGCAATGTGCTCTTGGATTCCATCGGCCCTCTTGAGTATTCATGCGCAATACCACCCCTCATCGATCCCCTGCAGACTTCAGACTTTGAATCACACGAGCCGGTCATCGTCTTGGTTGGTGATGTGGACTCTCACAAAGGACCCGACGTCTGGGCGCGAAGCCTCAATCGCGTGTTTCGTCAGGTTCGTGACGTCAGGGCGGAATTGATCGGGCACGACACCCCCAATGGTCCCGAAGGTACCAGTCTCGCGGCACACGTGTACTCGTTGATCGACCCCCAGCATCGACGCCGCTTCATCTGGCGAGGGCATTTGTCCCATGCCAAGACGCTTGAAGCGATCGATCGGTCTGCCCTGGTGGTGGTCCCCAGCCGCTTTGATGGATTCTCCTACGTCGCGGCGGAGGCCATTTTGCGAACCAGGCCATTGATCGTGTCCGACCAGGTCGGGATCGTGGATTGGGTGTCAGGATTGGCAACTGTTCCTGCGGGAAATGCAGATGCCCTGGCCCAATGCCAGATCCAGGTGCTCCAGCAATCGGCGACCTGGAAAATACGCATGCAGGCCATCAGGCAACAACTGGTTGAAGCTTGTTCTCCACATCGATGTCTGGATTCGTTCGAAACCTTCATCCATTCATGTCATGGCCTGAAATCTCGGTTCAACTCGGACGCCAATGTCGAGATGATCGACACCATGAAATCCTGGCTCGCTGACATCGAGAGTCTGGAGCGTCAAAGTCGTCGTCAAGTGCAGGTTGAGACGATGAGGCCTCGCAATTTCACGCCTCAGGTCGTACCGACCCGATGATCCTGCGGTGGATGAGACGACTGATTCAATGATGCTGAATGAGGTCATGGCCAAGTTTCAAGTGGCTCGGAGTCAGGGCGAACGCCTCGTGCTGTGTCATGGCTGCTTCGATCTGCTGCATCCGGGACATGTCCATCATCTTCGTGAAGCTTCCTTGTTTGGCGACAAGCTATTCGTCTCCGTGACGACGGACCCACACGTGAACAAGGGGCCGGGGCGACCTCTGATTCCGCAAAGCCTTCGCGTTGAAGCTGTCGAGGCATTGCGATTCGTCGAATCTGCTTTCGTCTGTCCTCATCCAACCGCCATTGAGATGATCGAGTTGCTTCAGCCAGACGTGTTCGTCAAGGGCGCTGAGTATGAGCAGTCAAGTGATGCGAGATTTCAAGCGGAACAGGCAATGGTCGAACAGTATGGTGGTCAGGTTGCGTACACTTCGGACCGGATCGTTTTCAGTTCGACAAAACTGATCAATGCTGCAAAGGCTTCCGAGCAGATTTCATTGATCAGGACTCGACTCGATGATTTGGGATTTACGATTGAATCGATCGAAAATCGCATCGAAGCATTTCGAAATCAACGAGTACTGGTCGTCGGGGAAACCATTATTGATCGGTACAGGCATTGCACCGCCTTGGACTTGGGTTCCAATCCCTGGTTGGAGCGAGTCGGCGTAGATGAGCGAGTCTCGTACGATGGGGGAGCCGCGATCATCGCTCGTCATCTGAAGGCGATGGGAGCGACACCTGTTCTGGCGACGCACTTACCCGTCG